>CASEJU010000024.1 GCA_949288335.1 uncultured bacterium
CTCGCAACCCCTTTATTTATAAGGATTTCTTGGAGGGGTTAAATAAATTGGTATCAAGCATTGAATTGGATTATTATTCATTTTCATTACTTTCTCATAAATCTATTATATTATATCATGTTTTCGCTCAAAGAAAAAAGTAGATATAAATCTACTCGATAAATTGTAATTTGTATTTATATACTAACAGTCTTAAATTTACTTTTGCTAATTCTATTGAAAATCGCTCTTACTATTGGTTGTATAAAGAATATTTGTGATAATAATGCAAATGGGAAATTTAAAACTATTTTTTGTAGCCATGATGGAATGAAATTTATTATGAAATTAGTAAAATCTCCATTATAAATTCCAACATTAATTATCCCGTCATACAGTATAGTCGCTAAAAAACTCATTAAAGGGCACATAATAAAAACAGTTGCTCCAATGATAGTTAATTCTACTATTAAAGGATGAGTGTTTTTAGGATTAGCTTTTTTGAATGCTATTTTGTTTGCAAGAGGACTACCAATAAATATTTCACACAAATATGCAAGTATGAACTCTATTGGAATAAATATCCAAGAACTCTTGATAATATTTACATTAAACCCTCCAGCTTCATAAGATGAACAATAAAAAACAAAACAAGGTACTGTGATTATAACAGTAATCAAAGCATAGACTAATTCTTGCTTTTTCTTTTTCGACATAGAACAAACTCCTTTCTAAACACAAAAAAACACATATAAGTAATAGCTACCATAAATCTAAAGTTCCGTAATCAGATTTACGTGCTATTAGCACTACATGTGTCGTCTTTTGTATTAAATTTTATATTTATATTTTATCGTTTTTTTCTTATTTTGTCAAAGCACTAAATTACTATTTGTTTTTATCCTTTATAAAACCAATTATTATTAAAGCAATTCCTATTATTGCTATTGGAATATATACATAATTAGGTACTTTGCATACAAATCTATCAATTCCTGTTAAAATGATATAAATTATTATGCCTATGCTAATAAGCCAACCTCTTTCTTTCATTTTGTTCCTCCTTATAAATTACTATTTATTTATTTCTTCTAATAAATTAAAATCACTTATGCTATAACCTAATCCTTTTAGTTTTTCGAATAAAAGACTTGGCGAGATTCCAAGTAAAGTATTATAATCTCCATCTATTTTATCAATAAATAAAGATGCCTTACCTAAAGGAGCATAACCAGAGCAGTTAAAGATGTTCTTTTCATTATTAACATACCAATTTATTTCATCATCAGTTATATTTTTAAAATAAACATCTGTTTTTGATGAAAAAGTTATTGTTTTATTTTTATATAAATCTATTATTGTTATACCAGTATAAGCTTCATTTTTATTTCCACTAAAATTTTTTAAATTATTAATGGCTTCTTTTTTATTTTTAGGTTTTTCATATATCTTACCATTAAAATAAATGATTGTATCAGCCGCTATTATAATTGCTTTATCTTTAATTTTAAAAGATACATCTTTAGCTTTATTAAAAGAAAGCTCACAAACATATTTATCAGGCTCTTTTTCAGTACTATACTCATCTTTACTACTAGTTACAACCTCATATTTTAAACCTATCATTTTAAATATATCTTGTCTTTGCTTAGAAGAAGATGCTAAAATTATTTTCACTTTATACCTCCTTTATAAGAACTTAAAAATAAAAGATATCTTAATTTTACTTTACTATTTTAATATTATTCATATTAAATGTTTTTCCTATTATATACTTAATTAACTTTGAATTAGACATGTTACTATATCTTTTTTTTAATATATCACTTGTTATTTCAATATTTTTATTTGTACATAAAACTTCATACATAACGCCATTATCTAGATAATATTTTCCAGTTTCAAAAAAACCATTTCTTAAATAAAATTTTTTTCTTCTAAAGGCTAAATCATCGTCTTTCTTTTCAATACTTAAAAATATATTTTTATATTTTCTTTTTAGATCATTTAACACTCTAGATCCATAACCTTTATTTCTAAATTCTTTATCAATTGCAAAATACATCAAATAACATAAATCATCACATTTTACAACGTAATAGATCCCAATTATTACATTTTTTAATGCAATCGAGTTTAACACTACGTTTTTTTCTTTTACAGTATATCTTAAAATTAAATAAGGAAACCTTTCATTTTTGGGAAAAGAATCAAAATATATTTCTTTTATTTTATGTTTGTGTTTTGGATAACTAGCATACATTAAATTCATTTTAATTATCTCCCATTTAATAAATAATTCTTTTTACTTCTTTTGTTTTACCAGTTTTAACATCTATTTTAAATAACACACCGTTTATACTGCATTTATTATCACTTGATAAAATAGAATCGCTGTCCAATTCTTCTAGGTATCTTTTTACCTCAAAATCCAAATCATAACCAATTGCAGAATTTATTGGTCCACACATTCATATATCGGTTATATAGCCTAATTTATTATATAAAATTTTATCATCGCTTGTTTGTACGTGTGTATGAGTACCATACAAAGCGCTTATTTTATCCTTTAGCATATGTGCCATAGAACGTTTTTCATTACAATATTCAGAATGAAAATCAATTATTCTTATTTTAACATCATCACTGGTATTATTAATTACATCATCAATAATTTTAAACCCATTTAAACTTGCTCCTAATCTTTTTCCTAATACGTTACAAACAAGAATTTTTGTGCCACCGAAATTATAAATTCCATAACCTTTTTTGCGCGTATTTTCATCATAATTTACTGGAACTAATAATCTTTTATCATTAATATCATAAATTTCTTTATTTGAATATGTATGATTACCCATTGTAACTACATCAACACCACAATTTAAAATTCTATAAAATAGCTTTTTTGTAATTCCTCTTGCGTTTGCAACGTTTTCACCATTAGCAATCACAAAATGAACATTATAATCTTTTTTTATTTTACTAAGGTTTTCTTCTAAATAGTTTAAAGCAGCCTCACCAACAATATCACCAAGTGCTAAAACGTTAATTTCTAATTCTTCTTGATTCATAATATCACTCCTTTACTTATAAAGAAATTATATCATATTTTGTATTAAATATTTTATAAATCTATCTTAAAAAATAAAAGGCCCCAAGTACATGAAGAGACTCAAAATTAACTTGGATTAAATTATTAATATATTTATAAAATTAAATCAAGAATATTTTTATCTGGCTTCATAATACCTTGAAAGTATTTTACTTTTCTAAATGAGGCATCATACCATGTTACTAATTCTTGTAAGTTTGTAGTTTCTTCTGTTAAATACCAAGCTCCCTTAATACGTTCTTCTTTTTCGTAATCATGAATCAATAAATATTTATTATCAAATATTACAAAGTCTTTTAATGGGATATTGTTATACTTTTTTATATCATTATATTTAATAAATTCTCCTAAATAGTTACTAAGATAATAACTATAGTATTCATATTTTATATAATCTGATATAAGAAATTCTATTAGGTGTAATCTTTTCATACTTATGTTCTTACTTAGTGCTGATATATAAAATGGTTTATCTAAAATTTTATTTTGTTTTAGTTTTTTAGAAAATAAATTGTAATTTTTATTTATTAAATCATATATAGGGCATTCATTTAGCTCATCATATTTTTAATTAAATTCACTTAACGATAAATATATTGCTTTATCTATAAATTTTTGCATATCAAGCATTACTATTACTCCACTTATATTTACATTTTTATATATTAAAAAGTGCCAATATTAGGCACTTTTGATTAAAACTAAACTATTTTGTCCCATCACTTTCCTCAAATATTTTACTCATTATTTTTCTAATTATAATTATTAATGCAGCAATAATTTTAACACTTAAAAATATGTTAATAATTTGTATTATATCTAAAATTTGAACGATGAGACATTTATGTTTAATTAAAAATTTCTTTAATTTCATAAATCTCACCTTCATTTAAAGGCAAGATAACTTTTTTACAATAGCAAAATCATTAGCAAAATAATTTTTTTATGCAGTATAAATTATCTTGCCTTTTTTATTTTTACTTCTAATCAAGATAATCTACACTTCCTTTCTTTATTTTTTTCGTGATTATCTTTTTTTCGTTTAAAAAGGCCCAAGAAATAAGCCATCACGTTTTACTATAATTAAATACATAAAGCGTGATTAACCATCATCTTTACATCTTTTCTTGCTTCAAATATCGTAATAATATTTAACATAATCAATCACGCTCCTTTCTTCTTATTACAAGTTAAATATAACTTAATTGTAAATATTTGTCAACTATTTTCGTTGACAATAACGCGTAATAAAAAATACGCGTTAGCGTATTCTTACTTAATCTTATTAATTTTATTCAAAGGAAATATCCTAATGCTTGCGTGCCCTAATATATCCTTTTTGTCAACAAGACCTACACCAAGTCTTGAATCAGTGGAATTAGGTCTGTTATCACCGACCACGAAATACTTATCACCTGGTATTGTTAAATATCCTATGGACTCTAATTTAAAATCACTAGTTTCTTTGTGTTTAAAATCTTCTTCTTCTACAATAAAACCATCGATGTATAAATTACCATCTTTATACTCAACGTGTTCTCCAGGAAGGCCAATTACTCTTTTTATTATTTTCTCACCCTTCCAATCAACAACAACCACGTCAAACCTTTTAATACCATTTAATTTATAACTTAATTTATTTAATAATATAACGTTGTTATCATAAAGTGTCGGTTCCATTGATGGCCCATCTACAACCGCTGGAGTTATTATAAAAGTTCTTATTAAAACAACAACTATCACAACTATTACATATGGATATACGTTTTTTATAATCTTTTTTATTCTTTCTTTATTCATAAGTCCCACCTAACAAAAAATAAGGCATAAATAGCCTTATTAATTTCTTTCTTTTAATTTCCATTGGCCAACTATATCTCTAGCATAATATAACTTAGCACGTCTTGCCTTACCTTTTCTTACAACGGTAATAGAATCAAGTTTTGGAGAATGTACTGGGAATATTCTTTCAACACCTATACCAGAAGACATTTTACGTACCGTAAAAGTTTCCGATACACCAGTTCCTTTACGTGAAATTACAACGCCTTCAAACGCTTGAATTCTTTCTTTTTTTCCCTCGATAATTCTTACTCCAACTCTTACGGTATCTCCTACCCTAAACTCTGGAACCGAAGGATTTAACTGTTTGTTTGTAATCTTTTCAATCTTGTTCATTTTTTTCTTAAGTCTCCTTCCTAAAATATATAACCAGCAATCATGCATAATTAGTTGCGGCGGATTGCTTTTTTCAAACATTAAGATTCTAACATATAATCAAAAATAGTGCAAGCTATTTATTTAAAATTGATTTTTAGTAAAATCTTCTACTAACTTATTTATTTTTTTAATTTCTTTATCAAGCACTTTTTTACCTATATATTCTTGGTACGTACTTATTATCATTTGTTTTAACATTTCGGCTTCCGTTAAAACTTTTCTTGTTTTATTATCATTTCTTTCGAATAAAGCCATGTTAAGACGGTTTGATAAAACATCTATTTTCTTATGAATGTTTTTTAGTGCCACTTTAAATGCAAAATCATTTTTAACGATTAGTATCTTGGTTATTCCACCATCTTTGCTTTTACCTTTTAGTTTATATCCTTTTAATTCTTTTGGATTAAAAATCGTTATGGCAACTAACTTTTCTTCTTTTATAACCTTGTAACTTTTGTTTTTATTATCCTTTATTATGGTTACCTTTATATCTTTTACATCATCAATTTTAATTCGTCTACCCGATTTTTTTATACCCTCTTTTTTTAACACAAAGCGTGGTTTAATTAAATCAGGTCTTTTTTCTTTTGTTATCTCAAGTTGTTTTTCACATCTCCATTTTTTTATTTTTTCATGATCACCGGAAAGAAGAACTTCGGGAACCTTCATTCCGTTATAATCCCTAGGCTTTGTATAAGTAGGATAATCTAATAAGTTGTTATTAAACGAATCGTTTAAGTGTGATTCTTCTTCTATTACCCCAGGAATTAATCTTATAACGGAATCTGCTATTACCATGGAAGGTAATTCACCACCGGTTAAAACGTAATCTCCTATTGATATTTCTTCATCGCAAATACTTTTTATTCTTTCGTCGAATCCTTCATAATGGCCACACACCAAGATTAAATGCTCTTCCTTAGATAGTTCATACGCTTTTTTTTGGTTATATGGCACGCCTTGCGGTGAAAGCAAAATAATTTTACTTTTTTCTTTTTTTAAGCTTTTTAACGCATCGAAAATGGGTTGACACATAAGTACCATACCTTGCCCACCACCGTACGGCGTATCATCTACTTTTTTATGTTTATCTTTTGAAAAATCTCTAAAATTACACGTATTTATCGTTACTTTTCCCAAATCAATTGCCCTTTTAATAATTGATTCATTTTTAAACCCATCAAACATTTCTGGAAAAAGTGTTAGTATGTCTATTTTCATGATAACAGTCCCTTCACATCGTTTACGATAACCTCTTTTTTATCTGGATCAACCTTATTGATAAAAGCCTTTACATATGGTATTAATCCATTGTTATCTAAAACCAAAACTTCATTAGCAGGAGTATCCATAACATCTTTTATAACCCCAACCTTTTTACCATTTATTATAACATCATATCCAATTAAATCAACCGATAAAAAAGTATTTTCATCCAATTTTAAATCCTCTTTATTTATGTATACTAAAGATCCTTTTAAATGCTCTATTAAATTTATGTTGTAATTATCCTTAAACACAACCATATCAAAGTTTTTATGCCTCCTATAGCTTTCTACTTCGTATTTAACACGGCCTTTTCCAACGTAAAAGAAAAAACCTTTAACAAACACTTTATCTTTATGCCTAAAGTTTGAAATTATTCTAACTTCTCCTTTTATACCATGGGTATTAACTAGTTTACCAATGCACAAATACTCCATTTTATTCATCTCCTTTAGCTACTTCATACATCAAAATGGATGCTGCTGCCGCAACGTTTAAACTCTCACAATCACTTGATGTTTTAATATATACGTTCTTATCTAAAAGAGCTTTAACATCACTAGATACACCGGATCCTTCGTTACCCATAACAAGGGCTATTTTTCTTTTTTTGCTAACTTTTCTTATGTCAATACCATCTGATACATCGGTTCCGTACACATCATATCCAAGACCTTTTAAATAAGGAATAAAGTACTTAAGTTCCTTAATCAAAACACTTTGTTTAAATATCATTCCTTCTGATGCCCTTATTAGTTTATCGTTATATTTACTGGCACAATTAAGTCCTAGCACAACGTTATTTATGTTAAACGCTCTAGCGCTTCTTATAATTGTTCCTATGTTACCCGGGTCTTGAACGTTATCCAAAATAATTATTTTATCACCTAATTTTTCGTTTTCATCCATAAACTTACATATAGCAATAACGTCTGGCTTTGATTTTAAAGTACTAATATTTGCCATGATGTTATTTGTAATTAAATTATTTAAAACCCCGTATGATACTTCTTTAACGCTAAAAGTCTCAAGCAAAATACCAGCGCTATAAGCTTCTTTTACCAAGTGATCTCCTTCTACAACAAACTTTTTTTCTTCCTTCATGAACTTGTTTTCTCTTAAACGTTTTATATATTTTATCTTTTTATTTTCTTTAGATTCTATCATGAAATCACTCCTTTAGCTCTTTTCTAACCATTTTGTACTCAGGACAATATTTTTCAACCGTGCGCCAAAATTCTTTACTGTGATTAAAATAAACGAAATGAGAAAGCTCATGGACGATAACGTAATTTAAGTACTTATGATCTTTTTTTATCAAATCCAAATTAAGGGTAACAGAATTATCCCTTTTGTTACAAACTCCCCATCTTGTTTTCATACTTCTTACTTTAATCTTTGGATAAGGTATGTCCTCATCAAATACAAAATATGCTTCATCTAAGTATATTTTAAAAACTTCTTTAGCCTGTTTTTTATACCATTTATCTAGCATGTCATCATCTTTAACCAATATTTTATCATCCAACACTTTAGGTGATTTAACGTTTTGGTATAAAACGTTTAACTTCTTTCCTAAATACATATGATTTTCTTTGTTTTTTATCTCGTTTTTTTGCTTTTGCTTTTCAATCATTTTTAAAATCGAGCGTTCATTTTCTTTTAATACACCTAAAACCGCACTTTTGGTATACAAAAACGAACAAGTAACTTTTATTTTTAAATCATTGGTAATCCTTATGTATAAATTCTTATTATTTTTCTTTTCAATAATTACGTCATAATAGGAGCCATTTATTTCTAACGTCATAATTATCACCTAAAATATTATATCATAAATAAAGGAAGATAAAAAATTATCTTCCTAGTAACTTCTTAAATGAATTGTAGTGTTACAATTGATGTGAGACATATATATAGTAAAAAAGCGATAAGTCTAGTAAAATGTAATTATCAACAAAACATTTTAATTAGAAAGGACCTATCGCTATGACAAGTATATCACATTATCCACATAGTTTAAATACTAAATATTATGCTGTTTTATTATATAGAAACGGTAATCCTATCTCTTTTGTTTGTAGAAGATATAAATGTTCTAAAGCTTCTCTTATGCGTTGGAATAAAAAGTTTGATGGTTCTAAAGATTCATTAATTGATAAATCTCATAAACCTCTATCAAAACATCCTAATGCTCATACTGATGAGGAACTATCCTGGATTAAAAATTATATTAGAAGAAATCCTAATATTTCTCTTTGTGAACTTTATGGTAAATTAAGAGTCGAAAAAGGTTATTCTAGACATGCCTGTTCTTTATTTAGAATTGTTAGAAAACTTAAATATAATGTTAATAAACAAAAACATTCTAAGTATGTCCCTAAAAAGTATGATACTCCTACCAATATTGGTGTTAAATGGCAAATGGACGTTAAAGTTGTTCCTAAAGATTGTTATGTTGGTGAAATACCTGATAAGTTTTACCAATACACTATGATTGATGAAGCTTCTCGTGAACGTTTTATTTATCCTTATAAGGAACAATCTTCTTATTCTACCATTGATTTTGTTAAAAGATCCATTGCCTACTTTGGTTATAAACCTGAAATCATTCAAACTGATAATGGTCAAGAATTTACTTACACTATGAAAACAGATAAAATTCATCCTTTAGATGTTTTATTAAATTCTTTATGCATAACTCACAAGTTAATTAAACCTAGAACCCCTAGACACAACGGTAAAGTTGAAAGGAGTCATAGAAATGATCAACAAAGATTCTACTCTTATCTTAAATTTTATTCTTATGATGATTTATTAAAACAAATGAAAGCTTATTTAAAACGTTCTAACAATATTCCAATGCAATCATTAAATTGGCTTTCTCCTTTAGAAATGAGACAACAAATTATACAAAAAAAACAATATTCAATAATTACTTTTTAACTATATCATATTGCTTTTATTTTTTTTATAAATTTTGTCTCACATCATTTACAATTATACATCTTCCTAGTAACTTCTTAAATGAATCTTCTAATTTATCATACAAATCTTTATCTTCGTATCTTATCTTTAAAGATGTTAACGAAATTATTTCGTTATAATTTTCTTCACTTTTATCAGGTAAATAAAGATAAGGATTAGATATAAATAAATCAAGTTCTTCATCATTAAATCCCTTTAATTGTTCGATAATAAGAAAAACCCAAGCTTTAGAATCATCGTCTAGATTTTTTGTTTCACAAGCAATCTGATCTTTTAATTTTTCCTTTTCATATTTTTCTTTGCGTTCTAATCTAGTACCATCTTTTTTTAAAGAGGCATTTTTTTCAAAATGATTGTTATCTTCTTTTTTATGAACTGGCGTTTTTTTATCTTCAATTAAATTTTTTAATTTTGCTTTTAAATTATCTACTTTACCTATATCTATCTTATTATCATTTACATATTTTATGAACTTACTGCACTTGTTTTTGTACTCTAAAGTTAAATACTCTTCTTTGTTTATATCACTTAAAAGTTCTATTAAAACGTTATAAGTATTAATTATATTATTATGTTTATTCATGTAATTATTAACCGAATTACAAAGATTATCCGTTATTTTATCAAGTAAATTAGAATAATTCGTATTCGCATCTTTATCTATTTTTTTAAATGAAATTTTTTGCGTTGGCGCAAATAATTTCTGCATAAAACAAGCGTAAGATTCCACGTTTTTTATTTTTCCGTTTCTTATTGATACATTATCAAAAAACAGTTTTGATATAAGGCTACCGGATACACCTATAATTTTTTTTAACTCTTTTTCATTAAAAGGCATACTTAAAAAATCATTAAATCTATTTTCATTAAGAATCTTACAAGCATCATAAACCAAAGACGGATTATGATAAAAAACTTTATTACCTTTATTTAATTCATCTTTAAGCCTTTTTACTTTTTCATAATCTTTTTTTAACTCATTAATTTTTAATGACAAATAATTTATTACATCATATATTTCCACTAACATATCAATCACCTATTTAATAACTGAAATTCTATCTACTATGTTATTTAAATATTCTTCATCTTTATATATTTTATTATCATGCATATAACTCGTACAATCTATAGATAAGCAATTTGCAGCTTTATAATACTCATAGCTATCCATATTCCAAGCGTCTTGTGCCTCACTATCTAATAAGTATTCAAGTAAGACTAACTCATCTGAAGTAAAATCACTTGCCTTTTTTAGCATTGCTTTACTTACTTGGTCCAACTTTTTTTCCGCAAGTGATAAATCTTTTCCTCTTAGCTGTTTTATTACGCTAGTAAAAAGTGCAAAAACCTTTCTTACTTTAATATATTCATTATATTCGTCCTTAAAAAGTTTAAATAAATCACCAAATAAAGCATCTTCATTCGTTACTATTTTATCGCTACTTTTTACTTCATACGATATATTATTATTTAAAATATCAATAAGCCTTTCTTCATTTTCTATCAAAATTGGCTTATTTTTACTATATAAATTAATAATATCACTTAAAATTTTTATTGTATCAAGCTGTAAATGATATGAATCATAGCATTCTTTATATCTTGTTGCAATTATGTTTTCAATCGTAATAATCGTATTCATTACTTTTACTTTATCAGAATCAGACAAACCAGGATCATAAGATAAACTAATTAATTTAGAAAATTCCGTTCCAAATTCTTCATAAGAATTTGGAATGTTTATCATTTTACCATTTATAAAGCCAACAAAAGAAAATATTTTAGGTAACATTTCTTTTGTTGCAACGTTTTTCTTTTTTAAGGCTTCTAGCTCTTCTTTAGAGTTAGTAAAAAAGTTTGGTCCAAACACTTCTTTTAATAAAGAAATAAACATATCGCATCCCTTTTTTGTTTTTAACATATTCGCGATTTTTTCTTCGTAGCAATAATACTTTCCCGTTTTAGAATCACACGTACAACAGTTATTATATAATTCATAAACATTTTTAAAATTATAATTCATTACTTTTAAGTCTTTTAATTTTTCTTCTAATAACTTAAAAAACATTTTAATACTTTCATCTTTTTCTACTTTCATAAACTCCCCTTCGTTTCGATGGGCTATGATACCAAAAAAGAGTGACTTTGTCAATCACTCTAAAACAAACTAAGCTGACTTGATTCAGGCAACTGGTCTAATATGCCCATCATCCTCATTTTATCAGTAAGGGTAAGCGAAACCTTACCTCTTGCTTGTAAATCTTCGATGCTTATGAAATCTCCTTTTTCTCTTTCTTCAACGATTTTTTTAGCAACGGTATCACCTAGACCATCAATCGAAGAAAAAGGAGGATAAATCGTGTTCTCATCTTTTACACCCCATACGGTTGCACCACTTTTATAAAGGTCGATAGGTGCAAAAGATATTCCCCTTGCACTTGCTTCTAAACACACCTTAAGACTTTCTAATTGACCCAACTCTTTATTACTAGCATCAAAGCCTTTGTTTTGTATTTCAATTATCTTTGCTTTAATTGCATCATATCCTTTAATCATTACCTCAACATCCACGTCGGTTGCTTTAGAGGTAAGCCATGAAGCATAAAAATATACTGGCATATGAACCTTATACCAAGCTATTCTAAAAGCTGATATTACGTATGCAGCCGCGTGAGCCTTAGGAAACATGTACTTTATCTTACCACAAGAATCAATGAACCAATCAGGAATACCCGCTTCCATCATCGTCTTTTTGTGTTCCTTCCATGTATCCGGATCCTTTGATGCTCTTCCTTTTCTTACGAACTCCATTATTTTAAAAGCTTTAATTGGTTCGACGCCGTTATACATAAGGTAAACCATTATATCATCACGGCACCCAATAACATCTTTAAATGGTACGATGTTGTTTTTAATAAGGTCTTGTGCGTTTCCAAGCCAAACGTCCGTACCGTGTGATAAACCAGATATTTTGATAAGTTCAGCAAAGGTAGTTGGTTTAGTTTCAGCTACCATGCTAATGGTAAAAGGTGTTCCAAACTCTGGAATACCAAGGGTACCAGTCTTGTTCATTATCTGCTCGGTTGTAACACCAAGAGCCTTAGTTGACGTGAAAATACTCATCGTTTCTTTATCATCTAAAGGCACCTTAGTAATATCAGTACCAGTTAAGTCCTGTATCATTCTAAGTTGCGTTGGGTCTGAGTGTCCTAGTATATCTAGTTTAAGAACGCACTCATCTATTGCGTGGTAGTCAAAATGAGTTGTCCTCCATGCACTTGTTGCATCCTCGGCCGGGAACTGAAAAGGAGTAAAATCAAAGACCTCCATGTAATCAGGAATAACAACTATTCCACCGGGATGTTGTCCAGTTGTTCTTTTAACTCCCGTGCACCCAAGGGCAAGCCTTTCAATTTCTGCACTTCTTTTGGTTATTTCTTTATCTTCTAAATAACCTTTAACAAATCCGTACGCTGTTTTTTCCGCTACCGTACCAATGGTTCCGGCACGATAAACGTTATCATCCCCAAATAGCACCTTTGTATAAGCATGGGCTGATGCTTGGTTTAAATCACTAAAGTTAAGGTCAATATCAGGAACCTTATCAGCGTTGAAACCTAAAAAGGTTGCAAACGGCATGTCTTGTCCGTCTTTATACATATTATTACCACAAACTGGGCACTTCTTATCAGGAAGGTCAAAACCAGTTGAATACTCTCCACCAAGTGGCCTTCCATCTTCGAAATTAAAAATACTATGTTGACAATTTAAACAACGGTAATGAGCAGGAAGCGGGTTAACCTCTGTTATTCCCATCATCGTTGCAACAAATGATGAGCCAACCGATCCACGGGATCCAACTAAATACCCATCATCATTAGAGTGCTTAACAAGCCTTTGCGCTATCAAATAAATTGGATCGAATCCTCCACCTATTATACCTCCGAGTTCTTTTTTTACTTTCTTATCTAAGTTTTCTTCGGTTAATTCTTCTTCGCTGTTATAATTTTCTTTAAAATAAGTTTTTAACAAGTCCTTAACCGCATCAAAGCCTTTTAAAATTACCTCGTGCAAAGAAGCAAAAGTATTTCTTTTTAAGGTTTCATCATCTATTTTTTCATCTTTTTTTCTTTCGTTTTCCTCACAAACTTTGTAAACGATGTTACCATATAATTCCATTGCAATACGCTCTTCTATGTTATAAGGAAGCGGATTACCATACCAAGCCTTTGCTTTGTCATAAACAAGATCCGTTACAACCCGCGGACAATCAAGGTAACTTTTCCCATCATCAGATTTTACCCTTGGTGAAAAAGGTATACCATGAGTATCTATTATTACTTCTATTTCATCTACCATATCAAGGATCTTATTAGTGTTATAAACAACTATTTCCCTTGCTAAATCATCACCCAAGAAAGAAAAATCATCAAGCATTTCCTTGGTTGTTCTAAAGTGCTGACTTGGAATTTCTTTTATATCCTTTTTAGCAAGAGGATGTCTTCCGCCACCGGGTACCTTTTGGTTAACAATTATCTCTCGATAAACTTTATCTTCCCTTTTAAAGTGATGAACATCACCGGTTGCAACAATTATTTTTCCAGATTCACGAACGCTATTTATTATTTTTCTTATATGGTTTTTAAGCTCGTTTTCATCCTTAAAATCACCCATTTGAATTAAATGGTTATAAACCTCTGGGGGTTGCACTTCAACGTAATCATAAAAATTAATTATGTTGGTTAGTTCTTGACCTTCTTTACTTCTAGCTTCTATAAACACCTCGGATTCATAACAACCACTACCAATTAATACCCCATCTCTTAATTTTTCAACTTCACTACGAAGTATTCTAGGAGTTTTATAAAGATAAGCCGTATTAGCAAGTGATATCATTTTAAAAATATTTTTAAGTCCTTTTTTATTAATAGCAATCGCGTTAAAATGATAAGTTCTACCAAATTTATGAATTTCATCTTTAGAAATAAGTCTATCTAAGTCACTTATTTTTTCATAATTTTGAGAATCTAACTTTTGCAAAAACTTATGGAACACCAAAGCGGTTCCCTCGGCGTCATAATCAGCCCTATGATGAGCGTCCTCATCCCATGGAACGTTATATCTTTTAACGAGTTGTGAAAGTCCGTGCCTTGCGTATCCTTGGTCTAATGCCCTAGATAGCTCTAACGTATCAATAACCGTATTTTTAAATTCTCCTAAGTCATACTTTTTCATGGCCATCTCAATAAAAGATATATCAAACTTAGCGTTATGCGCTACCATCGGAAGGTCTTTTGCCCAATTTAAAAACTCTTTAGTTACGGTTTTTTCATCATCACATCCCGCTACCATTGCATCAGTTATTTGCGTTAGTTCGGTTATCTTATATGGAATGTGTCTTTTTGGATCTATTAATTTATCAAAACGATCAATTATCTCACCATTTTTTATTTTTACGGCACCTATTTCTATCATTTGATCTACTCCGGCCGCGTTAAATCCAGTTGTTTCGGTGTCAAATACAACGTAGGTATTATCCATAAGTGAATCATTAGTTGGTCTTACAACTATGTTTACCGTATCATCAACAAGCGTTAGCTCGGTTCCGTATAAACCTTTGAAATGCTTTGTTTTATCCTCTATTTTTTTATTATGAGCCTTTATTATTCCATATGCTATTGGAAAAGCTTGACAGCCGTTATGATCCGTTATGGCTACGCCTCGGTAACCCATTTTTATAGCCTTTTCAACAAGCTCACAAGTATGCTTCCCTAAGTCCAGTTTTGTTAAACCATCCATTTGACTCATCATGGTGTGAGCATGAAGTTCCACTCTTTTATCCGTTGCATCATCATTTATTTCTTCATCTTTTGAAGGAATTTTAACTACGTTTCTAATGTTTAATACCAAATCCTTAGCATAAACATCTTGTTTAACATAACCATTTATTCTAAACCAACCAGACTTCATTGATTTAGAAAGTTTTTTAAATAAGTCGGCGTCCTTCGTAAAGTATTTTGCGTATATACTATCGGTGTTATCACTTATTTTAAACGTTAGTATTTTAAAAGCACTTTTACTTGATTCAAACTCTTCCGTTCCAAAAACGTATGCCTCAACGTTTACGTTTGCCTCTTCGGTAATAATGTCTTTTATTTGGGTAATGTTTCCCTTTGGTTCTTCACCTAAAATTACTGGGCTTTCCTCTTTTGGCTTTACTACCGATTCTTTTTTTATTTCTTCTTCAAGCTCTTTTTTTACTTTTATGGCGTTTTCTTCATTTATAAATACGTCTATTTTTAAATCGATGAAACCAATTCTTTTAAAATATTTCAAAACACTATCTAAATGATTCCTAAAAATATTCTCTTCTGCGATATTATCAACTTCAATTACCAGTTTATCATCATCAATTTTAATTTCCTTTTCTTTAAAAAGTTCTTTCATTGGTTTTGTTAAAGAACTTTCATCAACCGCGTAATTAAAATACTTTAACGCATCATTATAATTAACGTTTTTTAAAACAAACTCTGCCCTTACCGAGTCCATGTCTAAAAATCCACTTTGAATATTTTCTTTTATAAAATTCAAAACATCATGATTAAGAACGTTATCTATTTCTATTACAAAAACTCCGTTTTTTCTTGCGTGATTTAACTTTAGTTTTATAATCCTACCATTTTTAAAAAAATCATAATATTCATCAGGAAGATTAATTTTACTTAAAAATAACTTTAACTTATCATGCATTATAAATCACCTTACTTCGACTAAATATTATTATATCATTTTAACTTTTTTAGATAAATAGAAAAACGCCTAAAAACAATTTTTTTAAGCGCCTTTCATATACTATTCTTTTATTAGTTCTGATAATCCCACTATTTTGTAACCCCTACTTGTTATGGTGTTAAGCATTAATTTAAAGTAAGAATAATCGTAATTATCAACGTCAAAGACTATCATTTGACCTTTATCAAGTTCTTTTTTTAATTCACTTATACTTGGATTAATTATGTATGGTGTTATGGTGTGCATTTTCTTTTTAGAACATAGTTCTTTTTTATCATTATCTTTGTTTTCGTTAAGACATAAATTAGAATCTTTTAAGGTAATACTTTCTATTAGGTTATTTGTAACACTAATCATTGATTTATCATATTTTCCGTCATATCCCAAGTTATATATCTCGGCTTTTAAATCGTTCATTGAAAAAGCTTTTTCAACGTTTTTTTCTAACCATAACCCATCAACAAAGAAATTCAACTTAACGTTTGTTTGTGCAACTAGGCTTAATAATTCATCCAAAGAATTACTATTAGTAACTTTAAATATTATTGATACGTTTTTCTTTGTTTCATTTCCTTTTGTTATGTAATAATCATAGTTTTCACTTATACTTTTTTTAGGTGTTTTAACATCATAAACTATTTTATTTTCGTCAAACTTATCTTCATCCGTCATGTTTTTATAAGATGATTTGGTATTAACTTCAAGTCCACTTATTCCCAATATCATCTCATCATCTTTTATTTTAGGCTCAACTGGTTTTATATCATTTTCCTTTTTATAATTTATAACTTCTTTCATTAACGGATCATTTTTTCTTGCTTCTTTAAATACTTTGTCAGTATAAATAAAGCTTAATAATAAAAGTAAGAAAAGACCTGCTAGTTTTCCCACGTTTTTTAACAATAAAATCACCTAATTAATAATATGAAGAAAAATAAAAAAAAGACTTAAAAAGCCTTTAGTTTTGGTATGCCCTTTCGGGTTTTAACAAATAAGTATTACTAATGCTAGATCCTTCTTTAAGTTTCCAATTAGAAAGCATTAATTCTTTTAAGTTATCTCCTTTTATTCTTATTGTTACGTTTGTTAGCTTATTAACGTTAGGTATGGTGTATTCTTTTTTGCCTGATACGTTTTTTTCATTTACTAAAACTATTTTTTTAGAATCAACATCGGTATACGTTACTTTAACAGCGTATGTTTGATTTTCTGGTAAACTAACGATAAAGCACCTAGGATTCTCTTTTTTTGTAGATACGGTTATTTTATCCTTGTTTTCTTTTGCTTCTTTTATTTCCTCTAATGGTACCGGACTATAATAACCTTTTACGGTAAATATTTTATAAGAATACATGTCTTTATTTTCATTTGCACTAACAAAACTCCATCCAACAGGAGCATAAGAGTCCTTTATTTTTGCGGCATCCGTTATCTGAAGTTTTATCTTCCATGTTTTGTTTTGGTTTTTCTTTGATTCAACTACCACTTTAAAGTTGTTGGTCCCTTTCGGTAATGTTTTACTTTTTACCTTGTTCCACTTATTACCACTCATTTCGTATAAAGTATACTCATAGCTGCCGGAATAACGATCAACGGTGCTTGGAACCTTAAACTCCATTACGTAATTATAATTACTATCATATTTATAATTAACGATAAAACCATTTTTATTTTCAATTGCTCCAAAAACTTTTTCTAAAGATACATGATACGCTAATTTAAGTGGGTTTTCACCAGTTAATAAACCAGCGAAATAAAAAGAAAATACAACACATAAAAAAAGTGATAAAAATATTAATAGTTTAGCTTTTTTTAAAACTTGTTCATTAGCAAGCCTTGGCCTTCCTACTTTTACTTTTTCATCTTTTAAAAGCCACTCCTTCATGTGTTATCACCTTCTTTTTACTTTTTATAATCGAGTATTTTTTTATGAATACCAGGTTCTACCATATCTAACGTAGATATACTAAGTTCCAAAGATTTTTTGTACTCTCCTTTGAAAAACAAATTCTCGGCCTTAATTAAGCCTTCGTTTATTTGCAATTTAGATGAACGATAACGGTTACCATAAACTATTGCATACTCAGATAAAAGTGCCATCTTAACCATTTGAGCCGTCGTGTTGTGAAGTTTAAACACTAAATCCCGTGCCGTGTCAACCCGTACGTTTAAAGTGTCAACGTCAAGTGGTTTTTTTGATAATTCCTTTTGGATTTCTTTTATTGCCTCAGATGCTTCTTTTAATTCCACGTAGTAATTATCTGGTATTATCGGAAGGCGATTCTTTCTTATTTGATACTTAGATTGTTTTAACAAAATTTTAATATCTTCAAGTTGTCCCCGAGCTCGCTCTTCATCATCTTTTAAATTACCTACACGTTGTAATAAATTATTTAATTTTTCATGTAATTTATTTAATTTAAGCATTATGATTTCTAATTCTTGATTTAGTTTAGAAAATGGAAAAGTATGGTTTCTATCTAATGTTTCTAATTTTTCATAGTCCCTTATAATTTCATTAAACTCGTTTTTAAATAACTTAATTGACTTTAAAGTCTCATCGGTTAAGTTGTAGTTTTCTTTCATTTCAGGTAGTTTCGTTTCAATTGCAAGAAGTACTTTTTCAACGTGCTTTTTATTTTTATTAAAATCCTTAAGCCCTTCTTCATAATACTTTCTGGTTAGTTTTTCCGTTTCAAAGTCATTAAATAAAGAATCAAAGTACTCTAAAATCGTTTTAAGCTCAAATGTTACGTCCTCTAAGTTAAGAACACGTACCCGGTCAAATATTGCGTTTACCTTCTTTTCTGTTTCAATGATGTTATACTCAACGTTTAAATAATCTAGCTGGTAGCCCTCACGGGTAAGCTTTATGTACTCGGTTGAAACGTCTTCCGTCCTTTTTGGAATAAGGCTTTTTCCCATTAGCATGATCTCTGGTATTTCTTCAATTACAATCGTCATGTGCTCTAACATTTCATTAAGACCTTTTACCACGTAAATAACTTCTTCATAGTCTTTTTTTTCCATTACTATTTCAAATTCTTCAAACCTTTTTTCTATCGTTTCAAACTGAAGTTCGATGGTTTTAGCGGTTTCTTCATAATCTGATTTTGTTTCGTTAAACTTCTTTTTTAACCTGCGGTATAAAGCCTTTAGTTTTATAACGCTTGCTCTGTTTCTTTCTTCACTTGAGGTTATTTCTTTTATCTTTGATAAAATAACTTTTATCTTGGTTTTTATTTCATATAACTTAATTTCTATTTCGGTTATTTTTTCATACACTTCACGAGGTTTTGCTTTATCAATTAAAAAATCTAGTTCGATTAACAAATCATTAATAAAAGGAATTGTCTCGTTTTCTATTATTTCAAACTTTAGTTTCCAAGCGTTATATTTTTCCTCTAACTTAGCGTTGTTTTTAACAAGTGCCTCTACTTTGGATAACTCGTTTAAAACCGGTACGTTTATGAGTAAGTTTTTTTCTTTTTCAAGCGCGGTAAGTTGATTTGATATTCTTTTTTTCTTTTTGCTTCTAAGTGTTAGTACAAAAGTAATGACAATAGCTAATAGTGCAAAAATCAAAGTACCAACGTATAATCCTTTTCCCAATTTTGCTACCTCCTACTATAATATATATTTTATCACAATTTGTAACATTTTGCATCACTATATATAAAAAAAACGACCAAATATAAAACTGGTCACTTCATAATTTTATTTTTTAAAGAAAGTTGTAATAACATGGCCATCTTTTAAATTTATGCAATTGGCATCATAATATTTTTTAACTTTTGAAGAAAATACATAATCATTAACGTCCCATGCACAATCATATATTATACCATCATCATTTAATAGCTTTCTTAAATAAATAAGTAATTTAGTATTATCTTCTTTTAACTTACTTAAAATATTACTTAAGTATATAACATCATATTTACCTATTTTTTTATCACGTAATTTATTAACACTAGAATCTACGTATTTAATGTTACAATTATTTAATTTTTCTTTTAACTTAATATAATTATCTGGTTTTAAATAATCATTGTTATTAATCATTTCAAAAAAATTATCTTCCCAAAGCAAAGATAATAAAAATCTGTTTTTTAAACCCGATACATTAGCCAACTTAACAAAGGTTTGAAAAAAGGTCTTTTCATCTTCTTTTAAATAATTGGATATTTCAAAAAGCATATCTGTAAAATCTCTTATTTTAGATTCATCTTCATACCACTCATACTTAGTAAGCCAGAAGATTAAACCTTCCATTTTATCTAAATATTCTTCATAATCATATTTTTTTATCATCGCTTTTTTTAATGCGGCATAATATTTACAAAACCTGTTAATGTCAAAACACGTTATATCTTTCGCCCCGGCTAAAACAGCATGAAGTGCGTGATCAAAAGAAGATGTTACCGTAAGTACCCTTTTATTATCTAGATTTTTATTATAATATAGTTTTAATGGTTCATTGGTGTATGGATAAACTTCATCGGCACATTTAAATCTGGTAATTTTATTTTTTTCTATTACTGGAACTTTCTTTTTTAATAAATACTTTTCAAGTAATATTAAATCAGTTTTTATGCCTTTTTTATTTTTCATAATATTAATCCTTTCAAAACATATCGTAGTATATGCTACCATAAAAGCTTTATTTTATCAATAATACCTTGACTACTTTCATATAATTAGTTATAATTAAATGCGTGTAAACTTTAAAGCAGCACCTTTTGAATTTAGTAACGTGTTTGTTTGCAAATAAGTTATATTAGTAACTCTTTTAAGCTGCTAGGGTGAAAGTATTAAAACAAACTCCCTACTAAATGGCAAAGGTCCTTTAGTTTACTAATAAAAACAAAGGAGGAATGAAAATGTCAAGATATACGGGTCCAATGTATAAAAAGAGCCGTCACTTAGGTTTTTCTTTACTAGAGACTGGTAAAGAGTTAGTAAAAAAACCATATGGTCCAGGACAACACGGAAATGATAGAAGACGTGGTAAGGCTTCTGAATACAAACTTCAGTTAATGGAAAAACAAAAAGTTAGATTAATGTACGGTGTTAACGAAAAGCAATTTAGATTGACTTTTGAAAAAGCAGCTAAAATGAAAGGTATTCAAGGTGAAAACTTCCTTAAACTTTTAGAAAGTAGATTAGATAACGTTGTTTATCGCATGGGAATTGCACCTACTAGACGCGCTGCAAGACAAGTTGTTAACCATGGACACATTACCGTAAATGGTAAAAAGGTTGATATTCCATCATACCAAGTAAAACCTGGTGATGTTGTTGCCGTTAAAGAAAATTCTAAAGACCATAAGGCAATTTTAGAATCTTTAGAAAAAGTTAACAAAACCGTTGAATACGTTCAGTTTGACAAAAAGAAACTTTCTGGTACTTACGTACGTATGCCTGAAAGAAGTGAACTTCCAGCGGACATTAAAGAATCTATGATTGTTGAGTTCTATAACAAGTAAGATTTTCTTACTTGTTTTTTTGCATAAAAAAAAGGAGTTATTCACCCCTTAAACGAACCATTAAATTATTGTACTTAAGTAATGATACTATGGCAACTAAACCCATGAATATTAAAGCAAACGTTAATGGCATTTGTATAAAGCCATAAGTAAAGTTAAGTTCGTTTGTAATAGACATATAAACCAAATTATAAACTATCGTAGAATTAAAAACACAAGATAGTAAATTATCATTAAAAGTATCGATTAAGGCACTATGCTTACCTGCTTTTATGTTATAAATAAATGTACTTAACGTACCAGTTATAACAGCACAAATAAACGAATTTTTATTGATTTCATAAAAATTATTTAATAATACAATAATGCTTAATAAACTAATTAGTGCGATAAACGCTATTACTACGTAATTATATGGCTTTACTTTTCTCATCAAAAGAACCTCGTTTTGACTGTTTTTTCTCTCCCAAGTTTTATCATTAATAAACTTAGACAAATTACTTTTCTCATCTTTTACTGATGGTTTTATTTTCAATAATACCTCGTCTTTAGATAAATTAGTATATTCACTTATCAAGTACGTAAAAGTAGCGATATTATTTTTTATTAATTCATCTAAAATATTGTTTGCAACTTCTTGTTCATCATTATTAATATAATTTTCTATATCACTTAAAAAAGACTGAGGAATATTAAGCAAGTTATTGCTTTTTTGGTTTGTATAAAAATCTATACCATCATCTATTTTTTTTATTTCTTTTTTTAATTCATCTATTTTTTTATTAGATTCTTTAACTAAAGTGTTTAAATACTCTTTTTCGGACTTAGGCTTTCCTTTATCAAAAAAGTTCATCTGAAAAAATGAGTATATCGTAATAATACCAAAAACTCCAAATGGTATCGTTAATAACAATAAGTAATTAGCGTATATGATATTAAATATTAAACAAGAAAGTAAAAAAAGTCCCTTGATTAAATCATAAACGTTAGTTATTCTTTTTCCATTTAAATTATAAGCTAAAGCCGTACTAATATTTTGATTGATGTAAGTTATTGCATCATTATATAAGCCTTTCATAAAATGTTTTGACGTTAGCTCCTTTTTTGTTTTTCTTAAGTTTTCTACTTCCATACAGTCTAAACAGTATTCATCAAACTCGTTTTTCAAGCTTTCTTTTAAAGACTTTTTAGATAAGTCATACACTTTTTCAAAATCTTTTTTTAAATTTCTTAATTGGTCTTCTGGTACGTATTTTTTATAATTATTGGTAACTGATTTTATGATGCCCAAGTAACCAAAATAATTTTTCGGATACTCTTTTTTTATTTGTTCACACACAGATAAAGAAAGAGCATAATTCTCTTCCTTTAAGTAATCTTCTGCTGCCATTTTTAAGTTTTTTAAACTTTTTTTAGCACTATTTTTCATAACATGTTTACCTTAAAATTCAATTTTATCCTTAACGAATTCTATGGCTTCTGTAACGGGTAACGTAATTTGGCTCATGTCATCTCTGTTTCTTATCGTTACCGTATTATTATTAAGCGTCTCATCATCAACTGTTATACAATATGGTGTACCAATTACATCTTGCCTTCTGTATCTTTTTCCAATTGATCCCGTTTCGTCGTAAGTCGTCATAAAGTTTTTAGCGAATAACTTAAACAACTCTTCTGCTTTTTGTTTATGATACTTCTTAACAAGTGGTAATACCGCTACTTTATAAGGAGCCAAAGCAGGATGAAAATGCATAACTTCCCTGGTATCATTTTCTAGTTTTTCTTCTTCATATGCCTCACATAAAATAGCTAAAGTTAATCTATCCGCACCAATTGAATACTCTATTACGTTTGGAATGTACTTTTCGTTGGTTTCTGGATCTTGGTATTCTAATTTTTTGCCAGAAAACTCTGCGTGTCTTGATAAATCCCAAGTCCCACGGTGATGAATACCATTTAACTCTTCCCAACCAATAGGAAACTTATACTGAATATCACACGCTGCTTTTGCGTAATGAGCAAGTTTATCATGGTCATGATACCTTAATTTATCAGCACTTAATCCCAAATCCTTTACGAAATCTAAAGCACGCTTTTTATAATCATTATAAAAATTCATACTATCTTTTTCATGACAGAATTTTTGTAGTTCCATTTGTTCAAATTCAATTGTCCTAAACAAAAAATTACCTGGTGTTATTTCGTTTCTAAAACTTTTACCTATTTGTGCAATTGCAAAAGGAAGTTTTGCCCTCATCGTTCTTTGTACGTTTAAGAAGTTTACGTACTCTCCTTGACAAGTCTCCGGCCTTAAATAAACAGCGTCCTTTTCACCTTCAACGGTTCCACGAGAAGTTTCAAACATTAATTTAAACTGTTTAATTGGCGTCCAATCAAATCCTCCACAATTAGGACAAGTAATATGATTATCATTTACGTATTTTTCCATTTCTTCATTACTCATGGCTTCTGCTACCACTTCACCTTTTGAATGTTCTTCAATTAGGTTATCAGCACGAAACCTTTGTTTACACTTTTTACAATCCATTTTAGGGTCACTAAATGAGCTAACGTGGCCTGATGCTTCCCATACCTTAGGATTCATAAGGATTGCCGCATCAACACCATAAGTGTTCATATCTTCCTCTACAAACCTTTTCCACCAAGCTTTTTTTATGTTGTTTTTTAATTCCACCCCAACTGGTCCAAAGTCCCAGGTGTTAGCAAAACCATCATATATTTCACTACCCGGAAACACAAATCCATATTGTTTACATAAATTAACTATTTTATCCATCGTTAAAGTTTTCATGTTATACTCCTTTTTTACCATCTTTTTTTATGTATTTTGTTACGCTTATGTTTAAATCATCTATTTCTTTATTATGCTCACTTACTTTATTTTGCAGTTTCAAAGCTAAATTATTACCTGGATTTATAATGCAAACGTTTATATCTCCTAAAGATAACGTGCACCTTGAAAGAACATAGCCATAATCATATTGATTAAAATCGTATATTCCGGTATTAACCTGATCATACTCTTCACTATAAGTTACGTTTTTATCACAATCATTAATTAACTCACTTATAAGATTAACTTGAAATTCACCATCATCAAGTCCAAAAGCATACCTTTCTTCTCCCATAATATCAAAATAATAAGTATTATTAACTAAGTTTACGCCGCTTTTATACTGCTCATTATTTAAAACTACTTCTCCCGTTTTAGTCTCTAATAGTTTTTTTACAACGAAATGCCTTGTTTTAACGTAATTTTGAACAACGTTTTTAATAATTTCTTCCGCATCATCAATAATGTCATTTGCCATTATTTTAACGTTTATTTTTCTTCCGTCTTCTAAAACAAACATTAAAGTGTTCCATTTTAATGCAACTTCTACTACACTATGGTTAATAAGTAAAGAATTAATTAGTGCCTGCGTATCGTTCTTTCCTATTTTTTTAAAATTATTAAATAACATTACCGAGGTATTGTTTTCCTCTTCGTTTGCTATAATTTTTTTAGAAATGCATTTTGTTTTTTTTGTGCCTTTTATAGTAAGCTCATCCCACTTAGTATTCAATAATGTCTTTGGGTCTACTTTCATCATTTTTAACCATCTCCTTTTATAAGCAAAAATCTTCCGAAAAAACGTAAGGGTGAGAATACTTCCCACGGTTCCACCTTACTTATTTCCAGAAGAAATCGCTTCATTAGTATAGCTGATAGGTTTCCAAGCCCGTCCTTGCCAACAATTAATAAATGTACCCATATTATAGCATAATTAAACTTTATTTACAAATTAATTAAACTTTTTAAAAATTTCTTACTTTTTAAATAAAGTCCAGTATACCTATCATAATAATCATCAATAAAGTTATTTATTTCTTTTTTTACGTTTTCGGACACCTCTAATTTAGATATCTTTGATATGTCAACGTACTCAAGCAAACGTATCATTTTTATTGTCTTTTCATTAACGATAAAATCATTATCCGCGTGATTTTTACAAACAAAACCACCTTTATAAGCAGATATCGTAACAACTTTTTGGCTACCACACACCACGCAACCATTAAGTTTTGGAGAAACACCTAAAAATGATAAATACTTAAGCTCTAAAATATTGGTAATCACCATCGGATCATAACCTTCTTCAATCTTTATGATTGCACTTAAATATATGTCATATATCTTTTTATTATTACCTTCTTTTAACACCTCGCTGGTTAACTCTGATATAAAATTTAAATAAGAAACCTTTTTTATATCTTTTTTTATATTAAATAAAGGATTAATAACATCCGCATTTATTAACGTAGATAACTTATTTTCCTTATAACTTATGTTAAAGTTAGCATAACAAAAACGTTCACTTACGCTTCTAAGCGGGCTTTTA
Source organism: uncultured bacterium (assembly GCA_949288335.1). Taxonomy (GTDB): domain Bacteria; phylum Bacillota_I; class Bacilli_A; order RF39; family UBA660; genus Aphodocola. Next base: position 26,256 of record CASEJU010000024.1, read on the forward strand.
AGCCTTTTTGCACCCTTTGATAAAACACTTATAACACCCTTATCTTTTGTTATTATATCAAGGATTTTGCTTGTTTCACCAAATGGCTTTTCACGAATTACAACACCTTCAATTTTTATAATCTCCAATGGTATCAAACTTCCTTTCTACCATTTGTCTATACTTTAAATAATACTCTATCTTTCCTGTCTTTTCAAATAAACGCCAAACGTCTTGTTTTTTCAATTTCAATCACCTTCTATTTATATATTGGTAGTGATTTTTTAATTTTATTCATCCATATCATAAAAACCTAGTTCTTTTAAATACTTTTCTTTATCTCTCCAGTTTTTAATTGTTTTAACGAATAATTCTAAGTATACCTTTTTACCTAACATGTTTTCTATGTCATGCCTTGCTTTTGTTCCTATTTCTTTTAACATTGAACCAGTTCTTCCAATTATAATACTTTTAAGTGAGTCTCTTTCAACTATTATCGTAGCATTTATTATTGCTTTATCCTTTTTCTCGTCAAATTTTTCAACTACGCAAGTAATTGCATGAGGAACTTCATCATGAGTAAGCCTTAATACTTTTTCTCTTATTAGTTCTGCCGTTCTAAATTCTTTTGTTGTGTTCGTTAAATCAGAATCCGGAAAATATTTTACTTTATCTGGTAAATATTTTTTAAGTGTTTTAATTAATTCTTTTAAATTCTTTTCTTTTAAAGCGGATACCGGAATTATCTCTTTAAAATCATATAAGTCTTTATACTCATCAATTAACTTAATTAGTTTATCATTATTTATCTTATCTACCTTATTTAATATTAAAAACACCGGTTTATTAGCTTCTTTAATTTTTTCTAAGACAAAGCCATCACCCTTACCAAAAGGCATCGTTACATCTATTAAAAATAAGATTATATCAACGTCATCTACCGAAAAATACGCCTCATCATTTAATCTTTGACCTAACTTGTTTTTTGGTTTATGAATGCCTGGTGTGTCTACAAAAACTATTTGCGTATCCTCATCATTATATATACCTTGTATGTTATTTCTTGTTGTTCCAGAAACATTAGATGTTATTGCAATTTTATAACCTACTAAAGCATTTATTAAAGTTGACTTACCAGTGTTTGGTCTTCCAGTTAAACTTACGAATCCTGAACGCATAAATACATCTCCTTAACTAAAATAATTATAACATAATATTAAACAAAAAAATTAGAAAGCAAGTTCTAATTTATTAAACCAATAAACTTTGGTAAAAAAACGTATAATCCAACGCACGTTGCGGTAAAAGCTGAAACAACAACTGCTCCTGCTGAAACGTCTTTGGCAACCATTGCAAGCGGATGAAACTTTTTCGTATATAAATCAACGGTTAACTCAATTGCTGAGTTTATAAGCTCTGATGTAATTACAAGCGTAACCATACTATAAACAAGAAGCCATTCGTACGTCTTTATACCAAAATAAATACCAAGTATAGTAACAACAATGGTTGCGGCAAAATGGATAAGTAGGTTTTGCTCCCTGTTAAAAAACTCCTTTATTTTCTTCATATAACCTACCTAAAAAGTGATATTATCTTTGGAACAAACACAACAAGCCACATACCAAAAGCCATCATATCAGCGATAAAGCATGCTGCTGATGCGGTATCTTTTGCAACTTTGGCAAGCGGATGGTATTCTTCCGTTACCATATCAACTACTGCCTCAATAGAAGTATTAAAAAGTTCTGCAACTAAAATTAATGCTCCCATAACAAGCGTTATTACCCACTGTATTGGAGTAATACGAAAACCAAATCCACACGCGATTATGATTGCCATTACAATTACGTGAAGGATTAAACTTTGCTCGTGTAAATAAGCATACTTTAACCCATCAAAAGAATATTTAAAACTTTTAAAGATTCTTTTAATGCCTATTTTCTTAAATCCTTGTTCCTCTACGTATTTACCACGTGATATTTCTACTTTAACTTTCTTTTTTGATGCCATAACTTTCTAACAACTCCTTTTGCAATTTAAACATTTTATCTTCATCTTCTTTTTTCATATGATCATATCCTAATAAATGTAATAATCCATGTACCGCTAAAAAGCATATTTCTCTTTTTATGCTATGATTATACTCTATCGATTGACTTATCGCTTTATCATATGATATATAAACATCTCCTAACACCCTAATTTCTGGTACGTCGATTTGTTTATTATCTTCCAAAGCAAAAGTAATCACATCCGTTTCTTTATCAATGTTACGATACTTTTTATTTATTTCATGGATTGTCTTATTATCAACAATTATTATGTTAAACATTACGTTTTCAAGTTTAAGGGCCTTAGCACAATAATTAATAAACTTCTTTAATAAATCAAGTTCATTAACGTCTTTTTTATACTCATTAAACACCTCTATTAAATTCATGCCAAAAACCTCCAAAAACCAAACCTAAATGCTAAATATATTATAACCAAAATCGTAACTAAACACAATACATCCAAGAATACTTGTTCTTTCATAAAATTTGGTAGTTTTTTAGCTACTTTACTTCCTAGTTTATATAATAAATATCCTAACAAGCCACCTAAGGTATTTAGTATAACATCATCTATATCAGCCGTTCTTCCTATTTGCATTTGGGCAAATTCTATTGCGCATGACACTAAAAAAGAAATGATAATAGTTATGTATACCTTGCTATTTTTAACATAATGCGTAACAAACATTCCAAAAGGAACAAATAACATAACGTTACCTATTACGTTTCTAAAAAATAGTTTAGAAGTTATATCATACCTAAATATTTCTCTAAAAGGAATAAAGTTGTTCATTCCGTAATTATTATCTTGAAAAGTTACGATATAATATAAAAGTAATATGTAAATAATAAAGCATAACATTAAAAGCTCTTTATGAAGAATGAAATTTTCTTTGTTATGAAAAATATACGCTATTCTAATTGTTACGATTATTACGGTGAAAATAAATACCATTGGCCATATATTATGTAAAATCTCTAAAAAAATATCCGTCATAACAAACCTCTTTTATTCGTTTTCTTTTATGTTTTTATAAAGCAGGCTCTTATCAACTTCTTTATAACCAGTAATATCCTCGCATACTTTAAAGAAAACATCTATTTCTATTTTACTATCATTCGAGGTAAAGTTCAAAGCTTTTTTACTAATTATGTACTCATCAGTGTTAAGTTTTGTTTTTATTTTATCTTCCGCTACTAAAATAGCCTTATTTAAAGCTTGCTTTTTAGTATAACGTTGGTTTAAAATCTTCGTTTTTCTTTGTTTTTCAATTCTAATTTCAAACGGAAACACCTTGCTTTTGATTAGTTCGAACTTTTTTTCTAAATGAAGTGATTCATAGTTCTTACGAACGGAAAACTCCTTGTTCATAAAACCTATTATAAGATTATTTTTTATCTCGTTTAAATATATTGTCTCTTTATAATTAAGCGGGTAAGAAACGTGAACCATATACCAAGTTTCAGCTAAAACCTTACCTAAAGCCCTTGTTTGTCCTTTTACCGTTTCATCTTTTATAACATCACCGGATATTATTATATCGCCCTTTGAAACATAATCGTTTTTCTTCTTTAAGATAACTCCGTTTTCCGCTACTATACTAATTATTATTCCGCTTTTTTTAGCAACTATGTGTCTTGGTTCGCTGCTTTCTTTTTCCTTGTTTTTCTTCCGCTCCGTTACTTTAACAATTAATTTACTTCCCTTTCTTTCTATTTCCATCCATTCTAGTTTATCTTTGTTTTCTTTTATAATTTTATCAATTACCTTTTTTCGTTTGTTAAAAGTTGGAATAAAATAAAACTCTTTTATATTATTTTCTTTTAATTCATCCAAAACCAAACTTCTTATTTCTTTACTATTATGAACAACCTCAAGTTTAAAGCACACGCTACTTAAAAAAAACAAAAACATTATACCTATTAAAAACGCTATAAAAAAAGTATAATTATTTTTTAATAATTTAATATATTTAACCGGACCATAGAATTTTATTACATCTATTTTATAGGTGGTTTTTTTCAAAACAATATTTAAGTAATCTTCATAACTTACCTTTAAGATTACTTTTTTATGATTAACTTCTTTATAATTACTATAATTTATTTTATTAAAAAAATATCTTTTAATAAAAAGCCTCGGGTTATTACCAGTGATACTTATTTTAACGTAACTATTCATTTTTATAACCCAACTCTATTTTCTTAATGTCACCTGATATTACAACGTACTCAGGAAACATTGTTTCAATAACTAATTTTTTTCCGCAAACTTTTATTACTTCGTTTTCTTTTGATACTTCAATGGTATTTGACGTAAAACTATCAATGTTATTGTAATAATATATTTTTACTTTTTTATTTTTTATTTTAACTTCAAAATTATTACATTCCGTAAAAGCATCAATTACCTTGTTTAATCTCATTAGTATCACCAATAAATTTTATGCAAAAAAAAGCTTACTATGTAAAATAGTAAACCTTTTATGTACACCATATACCCGAGTAAAGAAAAACTAGGAATCTCTTCTTTCGCGCTTAGCTGCCTTACGGCTGTTCTTAATAGCTTCTTTCTTAGCGTTTCTTCTTTGTACTCCTGGCTTATCAAAAGCTTGTTTCTTTTTTACTTCTGAAGGGAGACCGCTTTTAGCTACTCTTTGTTTGAACTTTTTAAGTGCGCCATCAACGTTTCCATTTTTAACTTGTACAGTTATCATTTTTCTTTCCCCCCTCTCCTTTTTTTCTAATAGTAATTATAACACCTTAAAAAGGTTATTACAATAATTTTTTGGTGTTTTGTAACAAAAAAAGACAGATTTTGTTAAAAAACCGGTCTTTTTTATAAATTCATTATTATTCTTATAATGGTACCAACTATCCTTCCAAGCTGCAAAATAAACTCACATGCGTAGCCCAAAAACATTATCATAACCGGAAGTATGAGTATAAATAGTATGGTTTTAAATACCTTTTTTACTTTAGTGGACAAGAGCTTCCACCTAATAATCTTCTTAAGCTACTTCCGAGGTACCTTCCAACGTCCATAAAGGAAGTAAATCCTTTTATTAAAGCATTAATTAAAGTTGCTGATAATCCAGCTCCTGCTTTTATACTTTTTAATTCTTTATTGGTTAAAATCATTTTGTCTCCTTTCTTACCTGCATTTAAATGGCCTAGCAAGTCCGTCAAAAATTCCAACTACAAAAGTAATACCAGCGATTATTCCGGCAATTGCCCAACCACTTAAAGCACCAGCCTTAATTTGTTTTAACTCTTTTTCTTTTATAGTTTTCATAACTACTCCTTTTTTCATTATTTTTCTTATCAGGAAAATCAAGTACCTTATCAAATAAATCAGCATTCGTCATATTATGAGTAACAAAAACAATTATTTTATCTTTATAATCTTCTTTTAACGCTTTTATAACGCCTCTTTCCAAGATGGCATCCATTTGGCTTGTTGTTTCATCAAATATTATTACATCCGCCGAATTATTAAGCGCTTGTGCTATTAAAATTAAGCTCAATTCCCCTCCGGATATATTTGAATTAACGTTATCTATTTCATCATCATAACTCATTTTCATATCATCTAAACTCTTATCTAAAAGAGTTTTAAATGATTTTTTTAATTTCATCTTTTCTCCTAACGTTATATTCTCATAAATGGTATCGTTTAAAAGCCTAGCTTTTTGATCAACGTAAGTAATACTTTTTCTTAATGTCCCCTCCTTGTATTCGTTTAATTTAACACCATTTATAAATATTCCATTATTAGATGAATCAACCTGTTTTGTTAAAACCTTAAAAAAGGTCGTTTTACCACTACCAGATGGACCAGTAACCATTATTAATTCACCTTTTTCAAATTGAACGTTTATTTTTTTTAAAAATTTCTTTTTTTCTATTTTATAATAAACGTTATTAAGGCAAATATTATTTATTTTAACCGGCTTACCGTTAACAGCGCATTCGGGTTCTTTAAATATTTCCTTAAACCTAACATAAGCAGATTTAAAATCAGTATAATTACCAATTAGTTTGCAAACTGCTTCTAGTGAATCGTATATAATGGAAATTAAATACGTCATAAAAAGCATCGTTGCAACAGAATCAGTAGTTTTTGCAATTAATAATATTGATAAAACCAAGCAAATAAAAGTGCATACGTTAAAGACAAAACCCTTATTTTGATATAATAAACTCAAATTTTTATAACAATTAATCGTTTTTTTATAAGACGATACCATCTTATTTTGAAGATACTTTTCTTTACAAAGATTTTTAATACTAAAAATAGATTGTATCCCGCCCGCAATGGTTTTACTTAACATTTCATTTTTTATTTGCAAATCATAATTTCTATATGAATTTTCAAAATAAAAGTGTTTGTTATAAAGGAATAATAATATGACCATTAACAAGTTGAATAAAAAAACGTACTTATTAATAAACAACAAAAAAATAAATGAAACAAAAATTACAATTAAATTTACAAATAAAACTTCAGCTATTAAAAAAACCATCTCTTTAACATAAGATAAATCATTAATTTTAGCCATTAATTCTCCAACTGATTTTTCCTGATAAAATTTATGAGGAAGTTTTATAATTCTTTTTAAACTTGGAATCGTAATCATTTTATCGGTTTTAATTTGGTATTTAACTAAAAACTTATTTTTAATAAAAAAGACAAATTCTTTTAAAAGGCCTAATATAAAAAATGCTAAAATCATTAAAAACACGTTATTTAAACTTTTAAAGTTTTCTATTAAATATGATAAAAAGTAAGAGTAAAATACGTTTAATAAAGATAAAAATAAAATTATAAAAGAAATTAGCAGTATATATTTTTTATTAAACACGCCTTTTAAATTAAACGTTTGATTTTTATTAAACACTAACGCTATACCAGTATATATTTTATTAAAATCATCTTTTTTAATACATAACTTGCCCTTATCCGGGTCATCTACGTATACGTTATCATTCAAAATTTTTCTTACAACAACAAAATGTTGCGTGCTACCATTAAGGATGTGAGCGATAAAAGGCGTTTTTTTGTTATCATTAATATCATAATTCTTATAACCTACCGCATTTAGTCCAAAATCTTTGGATACCCTAATAATTTCATAAGCACTAACTCCTTTTTGTTCCATCTTTATTTTACTTTTTACATCATCATACGAAACATTAATCCCGTTTAAGTTTAATATATTAGTTAAACAAGCAACGCCACAATCATTTACCGATCTTTGATTTACAACACTTTTTTTACTAATTATTATCACCTCCTCATGTTTATAGTTAGACACATATTTTAAAATACCCCTAAAAATTTTAAAAAAAATAATTTTTTTAAAAAAACAAAAAAACTGCCTTATATAATAAGACTAGTTTTAAATATTTTTTACAAAATCAATTGATATTAGTTTTATTTTTGGATATAATTAAATTGTAAGGAAGCAGCTTAAACTAGTTGTTTTCCAAAAATTTTTGGTTTTTAGAAAAACAGAGCTAGATTTTTACTTAGCTCTATTTTTCTTACTTATATAACAATCAATATGATTAGTATAATTAGTAATATGATGATTAGTTTTGGTGTAAATTTAATTTCAAACTTAAACCTCATAAACTGCAACCCGCCTTCTATTCTTTTGGTTGGAAAACAAAGCTAGTAAATAACTACTTCCTCATACTTATAATTAGACATAACTTTTAAAATTCCCTTAAAAAAATAAAAAATTAGGAAAAAACCTAATCTTTTTTATATACTAGGAAAGTGCGTTAAAAAATATATACCAGAAAAATATGATATAGATAATCGAACATACGTATGCTAATATAATGAATATCAATTAAAAAGCAAGAAGGTGATAACATTGTATAAAGCATATAAGTTTAGAATGTATCTAAGTGATGAGCAAAGTACGCAAATAAATAAAACATTTGGGTGCGCAAGATTCATCTATAATCACTTTTTAAATAAATGTAAAGAAAATAAATACATAAAAGCATATGATATGTGTAATATGTTAAAAGATTTACAAGAAGAATATGAATGGTTAAAAGAAGTAGATTCATGTGCTTTAAGATGTGCAATCTTTAACCTGGAAACTTCTTTTAAAAACTTCTTAAGTAAAAGAACATCATATCCAAAATTTAAAAGTAAGTACAATAAACAAAGTTATAGAACAAATTGCATAAAAAGAACATATAAAGGAAAAGAATATAGTAATATAATACTTGATTTAAAAAATAAGAAAATAAAATTACCCAAGTTAGGAATAGTAAATATTAGAGGGTATAGAAATTTAGATCATATAGAAGGAAAAATAATAAATGCATGCATAACAAAAGAAACAACCGGAAAATACTATGTAAGCGTTTTAGTAGAAAAGCAAGAAGTAAACACTGAAAAAGTAAAAGCAGAAAGTATAGTAGGAATAGATTTAGGAGTTAAAGATATAGTAGTAACATCAAACGGTGAAAAATATAAAAACTCAAGGGAATTAGATAAAAGAGAAAAAAGATTAAAAAGATTACAAAGAAAACTATCAAGACAAATGAAAGGAAGTAATAACTATAGGAAAACAAAAATATTGATATCAAGAGTATATAGTAAGATAAAAAATGCAAGACAACATAATATTATAACTATAGTAAACAGATTGATAAAAGAAAACGACATCATAATATCAGAAAAATTACAAATTAAACAGATGCATAACAATCATACGCTAACCAAAAACATATTAGATGCAAGCCTTAATAAGATATGCCAGATGCTTAAGTGGAAAACAAAAGAAAAAGGAAAGTATTACTATCAAGTAGACAGTTACTTTCCAAGTAGTAAATTATGTAGTCATTGTGGAAACAAAACAGAAAAAATAAAAAGTTTAAGCATAAGAAGTTGGACGTGTGACAGTTGTGGTAGTATAAATGATAGAGATGTAAATGCAAGTATAAACATAATGTTTGAAGGATTAAAAATGTATATGAATGAAGTTTTGATATAATAAAAAAATAAATAAAGAAGTTATAAATGCAAAAATATAAGTACGGTGGCGACCATCGGAATTTAAGCCTGCCAAAGAAGTAAGAATACTTAGTCTATGAAGCAGGAACGCTGGCTTTGTCAAGAAAAGTGTGTAAGTAATTAATATTTTTACATATAAATAATATCAAAGAACATTAAAAATTATATTTACGAAATC
>CASEJU010000025.1 GCA_949288335.1 uncultured bacterium
AATCACCAATAAACTTAAGAGTAAATTAGTTTGCAGTATTTGACTTTTTTACCTTAAATAAATAAAAAAGGAGGAAAGTATATGAATAAAAACAAACTAAAGACAATAACAAATTTATTTGAAGGAAACGAAATAAGAAGTGTATGGGATAGTCAAAAAGAAGATTATTATTTTAGTGTTATAGATGTAATAACTATATTAACAAATAGTGAAAGGCCAAGAAAATATTGGAATGATTTAAAATTAAAATTAAAAAAAGAGGGAAGTCAGTTGTCCGAGGAAATCGGACAACTCAAAATGAAATCCCAAAAAGATGGTAAAAATTATCTAACCGATGTCTTAGATACAAAAGGTATATTTAGACTTATAGAGTCGGTACCAAGCCCTAAAGCAGAACCTTTTAAAGTATGGTTAGCACAACTTGGAAAAGAAAGAATAGATGAGGTATTTGATCCTGAAAAAGCAATTCATAGAGGAATAGAGTACTATATTAATCATGGATGCTCTCTTGATTGGATAGAACGAAGACTAAAAGCAATATTAGATAGAAATAAATTAACTAAAGTGTGGAAAGAAAATGGTATTAATAAAGATTATGAATATGGAATATTAACCAATGAAATATATAAGGTATGGTTTTAAATGAAAGCTAGCGGGTATAAAGAATTTAAAGGAATAAGAAAAGAATCACTCCGTGATAACATGAGTGATTTAGAGTTATTACTTACTGATATAGGTGAAGTAACAACAAGAGAACTTGCAAAAGAGCATAAACCATTTGGATTAGAAGCTAATAAAGTGGTAGCTAAACAAGGTGGCCAAATAGCTAGCAATACTAAAAAAGATATAGAAAAGAAGCTGGGAAAGAAAATCGTAAGTAGTAATAATAACTTAAGTTACAAATATTTAGAAGAAAAAGAAAAATTAGAAAACAAATAGGAAGTGATGTTATGTATAGTGAGTTTGGAATAAATAGTAAAGCTAAAGAATTAGTTTTAAAAGCTGAAGAAAACCTAAAAGAAGAGTTTAAAAAGATAGATGAATTATGTGATTTAAACAGTTTAAAAGCACTTAATGCTTTTAATAAAAATAACATAACGGAGGCACATTTTAACTCAACAACTGGTTATGGTTATGATGATATGGGCCGTGATGCTATAGAACGTGTTTTTGCGGATGTTTTAGGGGCAGAAGACGCACTGGTAAGGTCTCAGTTCATATCGGGATCTCATGCACTTTGTGTCGCTTTATTTGCATACCTAAGACCAAATGACGTAATGCTTAGTATTACTGGTACTCCTTATGATACACTTCATGAAGTAATTGGAATAAAAGAAAATAAAAGCTCTTTAAAATCATTTGGTGTTAAGTATGATGAGATAGATTTAAAAGATAATGACTTTGATTATGATAAAATAAAAGTGTATTTAACGAATAACAAGGTAAAACTAATTGAAATACAAAGAAGTAAGGGATATTCTACAAGAAAAAGTATTACGTTAGACAAGGTAGAAAAAGTAATTAAAGAAATAAGAAGTGTAGATAAAGAAGTTATCATTATGGTTGATAATTGTTACTGTGAGTTTGTGGAGGATAAAACGCCACTAGAGGTAGGAGCGGACATAATAGTAGGTTCATTAATTAAAAACTTAGGTGGTGGCATTGCCCCTAATGGAGCTTATATAGCAGGTAAAAAAGAATTGGTTGATTTAGCAGGTGAAAGATTAACGCTTCCTGGTGAAGGAAGAGAAGTTGGGCCAAGTCTTGGCATTAACAAATCAATTTTACAAGGACTTTTTTTTGCACCAAGCGTTGTTGCATCATCTTTAAAAACAGCCGTTTTAACAAGCAAGGTATTAGAAGAATTAGGATACGAAGTAGAGCCAAAGTATAATGAAAAAAGAGCGGATATCGTTCAAAACATAGTTTTTGGAAACGAAGAAGACTTAGTTAGTTATTGCGCTGGTATACAAAGTGCATCACCAATTGATTCATCATCGAAACCAGTTCCATGGGACATGCCAGGATATACCGATAAAGTAGTTATGGCATCAGGCTCTTTTACTCAAGGATCGTCAATCGAACTTTCTTGTGATGGACCAGTAAGAAAACCTTATATAGCATACCAACAAGGAAGTCTTACTTACCAATATGGAAAAATAGCGGTTATGAAAGCTGTTTCAAATTTAATTGATAGTGATTAATTATCACTATTTTTTATATATTTTTTTGTTTAGATGTTATAATAACTTATGAGGGTGTACGTATGAAAAATAAAATATTTTTATTAATTGCAATAATATCTTTTTCCTTTTTGTTTTCTTGTTTTTACGTTAATTATTTTCATAAAAACATATATGCCATAAATTTTGATGATTATGATGAGGTTGAAGTTTTTAAAAACTATAAAAACAAGAAAATAAACTTATGTTATGGGAACAAATTAAATTGTAAGAAAATTTCGTATAAAATTAAAGGCTCTGTAAATACGAAAAAACTAGGTACTTATACAATTACTTATATTGCTGATTATAATGGCATTCATTTTTCAAAGAGTAAAAAAGTAAAAGTAGTAGATAAAGAAAAACCTGAACTAATAATAGAAGGAGCATTTACAAACGTTTGTCCAAACGGAAAAACAGAAAACGTAAAAATAGTTGCAACGGATAATTATGATGGAGATATCACGGACAAGGTTAGGTATAAAATAAAAGACAACAAAATAATATATAAGGTATCAGATTCATCTGGTAACACCACAAGAAAAGAGTTTGATGTTAACGTTATGGATAACAAAGCTCCTACTATTATATTAAATGAAGAAAGTATTATATATCAAGCGGTAGGCTCTTTATATATAGAACCTGGATATGTTGCAATTGATGATTGTGATGGTGACGTTACAAAACGTGTAAAAGTAACTGGCGAAGTTGATACGTCTAAAAAAGGAACTTACGAACTTGTTTATTCAGTAAGTGATAGTTCAAAAAACGAAACTAAAGTAAACCGGATTATAAAGGTTTTTCCGAAAAACAATTATAACCCAAAAACCATCTCAAATAAAACGATATACTTAACCTTTGATGACGGCCCTGGCGCACATACGGCAAGGCTTTTGGATATTTTAAAAAAATATAATGTAAAAGCAACGTTTTTTGTTACTGGTTATGATAATCGTTACAATGATTTGTTAAAAAAAGAGGCTGAAGAAGGTCATACCATAGGACTTCATAGTTATTCTCATAATTATGGTTTAATATATTCTAGCATTGATTCTTACATGGAGGATTTACTTAAAATTCAAAACAAGGTAAAAGAATATACCGGTATAGAATCAACTATCATTAGATTTCCAGGAGGAAGTTCTAACACGATAAGTAGGCGTTATAAAGTAGGAATAATGAGTGAATTAACTAAAAAAGTTGAAGAAGTAGGTTTTAGGTATTTTGATTGGACAATTTTATCAGGAGATGCGGGTGAAACGAAAGATCCAAACAAGATAGTTGAAAACGTAACTAGTAAGATAAAAGAAAACGCCCCTAATGTTGTTTTAATGCACGATATAAAATCATATACGGTTGATTCGGTAGAAAGAATAATTGAGTACGGACTTTCAAATGGTTATACATTTGCACCAATTACCATGGATAGCCCGGTCGTTCACCAAAAGGTAAACAATTAACGAATATTAAAAACACGTTTTAAGCGTGTTTTTTTGGCTTAATAATTATACGTGATACTTATTTTTTCATTTAATATTACTGGGGGGTAATAAACATGGAAAAAAGAGGTATTGACATAAGTTATCATCAAGGTAATATTGATTTTAACCAGTTAAAGGGTAATATAGATTTTGCGATAGTTAGGACAAGTTATGGTCATTTTACCGAGGATAGTAAGTATAAAGAGTATGTAAAAGGGTTAGAAAGCGTTGGTATTCCTTACGGTTTTTATCATTTTTCTTATGCAACTACCGTAAGTGAAGCAATAGAAGAAGCAGAAGGGTTTATTAATATAATAAAAAATTATAAACCTCTTTATCCGGTTGCATTCGATGTTGAATCATCAAACGTGACTGAAGACGTAAGAGCAGATGATTTAGTTGATATAGTAGATGCGTTTTGTTCTAGGGTAGAAAAAGCTGGATATTATGTAGTTATTTATGCTAACTTAAGTTATTTAAATGGTAAACTAAATAGTTCAAAATTAGATAAGTATGATAAGTGGTTAGCGCAGTGGACTAGTAAACCAACGTACACTAAACCATTTGGAATGTGGCAATACTCTTCTAAAGGAAGTATGCCAGGAATAAGTGGTAACGTTGATTTAGATATTGCGTATAAAGATTATCCAACAATAATTCAAGAAAAAGGCCTAAATAATTATAATGGTTCTCAAGCGGAACCTGGTGGTGAGCAAGAACCTGGTAACGTGGTAAATTACGTGGTAAAAAAAGGTGATACTTTAAGTGGTATAGCTAGTAAATATAACACGACTTATCAAAAATTAGCTAGCTATAACGGAATTAGTAATCCGGATAAGATTTATCCAGGACAAATAATAAAAATTCCAGAACAAGTAGAAATATCACCAAGTACTTACGTGGTAAAAAAAGGAGACACATTAAGTGGTATAGCTAGTAAATATGGTACAACATGGCAAAAACTATATGAAAAAAATAAATCGGTAATAGGTAATAATCCTGATAAAATATATCCTGGTCAGATTTTATCTATATAGAGGTTAACGCAAATATGTGTTAACCTTTTTCTTTTCTATTGACTAAAATCCAAAATAAGTGTTATCCTATATTTAGATAATAAAGGAGGGAAGAAAGTAAATGAAAAAGCAAAACATTGCAATAATTGGTGTTATAGTATTTGTTTTAGCGCTAGCAATTGGATATGCGTTATTTAGTGAAACATTAACAATTAGCGGTACGGCAACAGCATCAGGAGATTTTGATGTTGAGTTTACGTCTATTGGAGAGGTAACGAGTTCTGGTTATACAAAACAAGCAGATTCAGCCGATATAGCAGTAATAGAATCTGGTAACAACAAACTAACCATAACCGTTAATAAACTTGATTATCCAGGTGCGTACGTTGAAATACCAGTTACCATTACTAATAAAGGATCTGTACCAGCTAAGTTAAAACAAATTAACCAAACTGGTTTAGATACTGAAGAAGGCCCAATAAAAGTTACTTATAGTGGTATTGCTGCGAGTGAAATGCCTATTAACCAAAATGAAACTCAAAATATGACTATTAGGGTAGAATGGTTGGAAGATGTTGAGACAACTGCAAGTGGAGTGACTTTTACAATCACACTTGATTATGAACAAGTAGAAGCATAAAAACAAAGCCTTTGCTTTGTTTTTACTTTACATATCTTTTTAAATTGTTTATAAAAAATATGTTTACTATTGATTATAATAAAAAAATCGGGTATCATAATTTTAGATAATAAAGGAAGGAGTAAAAAATGAAAAAACAAAGTATTGCAATAATAGGTGTTATAGCATTCGTATTAGCTGTTGCGGTTGGTTATGCATTGTTTAGCGAAACGTTAACAGTTAATGGAACGGCAACTGCTGAAGGTACTTTTGATGTTGAATTCACATCAGTTGGTACACCTACTTGTGTTGGTTTTTCACAGACATGTGATGCTGATACTTTAACAGAAATTACAGAAGATAAAAACACTTTAAACGTAACCGTTAATAAGTTGGAGTATCCAGGAGCATACGTTGAAATACCTGTTACCGTAACTAATAAAGGTTCTATACCTGCAATATTAAAAGAAATACAAGAGACTGGTTTAACTACTGATCCATCTATTAAAGTGTCTTATACTGGATTAGAAGAGTTAAAGAATCAAGAAGTTGCTCAAAATGGTACTCAAACTTTTAATATTAAAGTTATGTGGGATCAAGATTCTAACCAAAGCTCTAGTGATGTTAGTTTTTCTATTAGATTAAACTACGAGCAGAAAAAAGCATAAAAGCAAGTTTATAAAATAGACTTGTTTTTTTTTCTCTATTTTGGTAATATCTGTATGATAGGGAGATTTAAATATGAGAAAAAAGAAAAAAAATTATCTTTACATATTTAGTATAGTAATAGCGGTTTTTATTGTTATATTATCTGTAGGATATGCTTTTTTTAGTGAGTCATTAACAATAAATGGAGTCGCAAGCACGGTGGATTATTA
>CASEJU010000026.1 GCA_949288335.1 uncultured bacterium
AAAAACGACTTTCTTCTAGAGAAAAATCGCTTTTTGAATCACTTTTTTTACAAAAATATATCATTCGCACAAATTTTATTTTTTTTATTTTTTTTAATTTATCCTTTCTATTCCTCCAGTTATACTATAACAATGATAACCTAAAGCATTTAAAATTTTTGCACAAGATAAACTTACTTCACCCGTTGAACACAACAAATAATACTTTTCATTTTTATTTAAATATTTATCAGGTTCTCTTAATAAAGTAAACTTTGGAATATTTATAAAACCAAGGTTATTCTTATTAAATTCTTTAGCTAATCTAACGTCAATTATGTTTGATTTATTTTTTATATCGTAATAATTAATTTCCATATACTTCACCATATTAGTATATGAAAAAAACACTTTTAAATAAGTGCTTTTTACTCAAAAAACTCATCAAAGAAATCATCATCTTCATCTAAAGAATGATCTTTTTCATTCATAATTTTATCTATTTCTTCTTTGTTCTTATACATCTTGTTATCTAAATCGCTTTCATTTTGTGTAACTTGTTTCTTTTCATCTGGAATATCCACTTTTTTATCAAGCGGGTTAATAGACTCTTTATTATCCACCATATCAATTGGCGTATCAAACGATAAATCCTCTACCATGTCGTCAAATAAATCATGATTTTCTTCTTTTGCGTTTTTATCTTGATTATCAAAAGAATTAAAATCTATGTTAGTACTTGGCATTATAACATTAGAAGAAAATATATCATTATTAGAACGCCTTGTTTCATTAGAAATTTGTTCCACCGTTTTTTGTTCAGATGCTTTAAGTTCATTTTCTTCAGCTTCTTTTTCTTTCTTTTCTTCTGCTTCTAGTTCCGCGATTCTAGCATCAATTTTTTTCATCATCTCATCAATGTTTAAATCATCATTATCATTAGAAGGTAACGTGGTATTTGATGAACTAAAAGGATTAAACGAATCCTTAGGAGCAGTACCATTAGCTCCATATGCTGCTAAAGGATTACTATTTAAAGATGGGGCACCAAACGGATTATGTGCTGCACCAAATGGGTTAGCATTTTCAAATGGATTATTGTTTATTCCTCCGAATAATTCATTTCTTTTTTCATCTTTTTTCTTTTTTACGTATTCCCTAATATCAAACAATTTAATTGGCTGTTGTTCATGTGTTGGAACCTCTGCTTTTGGTACGGATGCATTGTTTTTACCATATCCAAAATCAGTATCCCAAAATGGTAAGAATTTTGTTCTAAGTGGTGGAAGACGATGTTTTAAAACCAATACTTCGTTTTGCTTAAACCTTTGTAGTTCAGTTACCGTAATAAGTGGTCTTGTTTCTTCTTTTTTATCTTTACCAACCTTAACGATTTTATCTCCGCATAGTTTACTAATTTCCTCCAAAGCAGACAATTCACCAGTTAATAAATACAAAATATTAGCACAGTTACCACGAATCGTTTCGGCATCTTCCTTACCATAAACTTGCACTAGTTGAGCAAAGTTTTGAATTATCATTGTCATTCTAATTTGTCTTGAACGGGCAGCCGTAATCATCGTCGTTATATCCTTAAACTTAGGCATGTTAGCAAACTCATCAAGTAAAAAATTGGTTCTAACCGGAAGTTTTCCACCAGTTTTTTGTGCAACCGCAATTAAAGATTCATAGCACTGCTTAACAAATATCGTAGCTAAAGCATGATAAGTTGTTTTTTCATCTTGAATAATCATGAAAACCGCAGTCTTTCTTTGACCTATTGTTTCCATATCAAAATCACTACGTGATAACATTTCTGCTAAGTTTTGAGTAACCGCAAACACCTTTATTTTTTGCTTTAAAACTGATAATACAGAGTTTTTTGTATCCTGTGGTGCATTAACCGTACCAAGTGCGTTAATCGCTGCTGGTGATGCAGGATCCTTCGTTTTAAAATATTCCTTAATATAAGTAGATGCTCCTATTTTTTCCTCACCTACCGTTATCATTAAGTTAACGGTAGAGATACTAATTTCATCTTCTGGCGCATCTTCGAACATTCCAAGTGATAAACCAGTTAGGTAGTCAGCTGCCGAATTAGTCCAGAAAGGATCATCAGCCTTTTCATCGGTTGCGATGTTTATTGCCATGTCATTTAAAAGTTCGTTTGCCTTATCTTGATTTCCTTCTTTGTAATACTTATAAGGAAGTGTATAAGGATTCCAACAACTACCATTTTTAGGATCACGGAAATTAACTACTATTACATCATAACCTAAATCCCTTAGCATTTCACCGTTTTTTTCGTATATTTCACCTTTTGGGTCAGTAATAATCATCGACTCACCTTTTTTTGCTAAAAGATTAACCAAAGGGTTTATAACCATTTGTGTCTTACCTGATCCAGTTGCACCAATAACCAGCGAATGAGCCTCGCCATTATCTACGTAAACTAAGTTTTTTTTCTTATCATAAACTAATGGAAATCCCGCTGCTACTGCTTCTTTTGCCGTTAATTCAACTGGTTTTACGTTTTCAAATTTTTTATACTCATCTTCTTTTGCGAACCTACCAAAACCATCTTCTTTTTTGCCTTGAACAATTCCAAAACCTTTTTCCATAGTAAAGAAGTGACTAGATACACTCGCCGTTAAAATAACAATGGCAAGTACCCAAAAAATTAAAGTATAACCTAACCTCGGTGGAAAAAACGCCGGAATAAAATTAAACGTCCAATCAACATCATTTTGCAGTGTTGTAACACCTTCATCAGCAACATGATAAAAATTTACAACACATAAAGCCACAACAATTAAAAGTAGCAAACAAGCCCATATAAAAGCTACTATATCTTTATGTTCAGCTCTAAACTTTAGCTTCATAACAAAAGCCTCCCCTGTAAATACATCCGTATAAAAACATTATACCAAATATTAGTAATATTTGGTATAACTTTTAATTAATAATCTAATTTATTTTTTTTATGTTTTTTATATAAAACA
>CASEJU010000027.1 GCA_949288335.1 uncultured bacterium
GTTACGTTAGAAGATTTAATGATTTTAATGATTAAAGGAGATAAGTTATCATGATGGGATTTATAAAAAAAGATTTATTATTAGTAAAGAAAAACTTAAAGACGTTAATTGTAATAGCAGCCCTTTTTATATTTATGGCAATTCAAAACATATTTGATTTAAGCGTTGTTTTACCGGTTATGGGACTTATGGTTTTTATATCTACTTTTAGTTATGATGATTATAACGGATTTAATAGTTATGTAGTTGGTATGCCAAACGGAAGAAAAAACGCCGTTAAAGCTAAGTATGTATCTTCCGTAATACTAGGTGTTATTTTACTTATTTTAAGCGTTTTAATTTTTTATTTTACGAAAACTATTAATAATGAGCAGGTAAGTTATAATGACATTAAAAGTATTGCTATTACAAGCTTTTTATCAATTTCCATTATAATAGCTTTTATGTATCCTGTAATTTATAAGTTTGGTGCCACTAACGGAAGAATATGGATCTTTATAATAGTGTTTTTAATCTTTGGTTTATTTGCGTTATTAAATAGGTTTGTTAACTTAAATAACATAGTTAACCTATTTAATCAAATAGAGCATTGTAATATTATTTTAATCATTATAATATCTTTTCTAATACTTTTATTATCATATAAAATATCTCATTTTATATATAAAAATAAAGAGTTTTAACACTTACAAAGATTTAAAAAAAGTGGTATAATTAGTATGTAACTAATAGCTAACTTCCTTTATTAGTTAGCTATTTTTTAATAGGAAGGAAAGTGTTTTAAGATGTTTGAAAAAGGCTCATACGTAATTTATAAAAGAGATGTTTGCAAAGTTATTGATGTTTTCAAAAGTAAGGTAAATAACATAGAGTATTACCGTTTAAGTCCAATATCAGATGAGTCTTTAATAATAAACGTGCCAACTGATAATAAAAACGGATGTTTAAAAAGGTTACTTACGAAAGAAGAAATTGAAAAGTTAATTAATAACATTCCTAATATTATGCCGGTTGAAGCTTCATCACACTTGTTAGATAACATGTATAAAGAACTTTTTCACAGTGGTAAACATGAGGATTTAATAAAGATAATAAAAACAGCGTACTTAAGAAATAAACACAGAAAAGAAGCGAATAGAAGCATAGGTCAAAAAGATGATGAGTATTTTAAAAAGGCTGAGAAATATTTGTATAATGAATTTTCCGTTGTGTTAGGATTAGATTTTGATGAAACTAAAAAATACGTTATAGATAAGGTAAAAGAAAATCTTGAAAAATGAAAAAGCTAAATCAATGATGGCTTTTTTTAATTTATATTAAAATATTTTAATGTTATAATATTATTAGGTGGTGATTACTATGAATAAAAATTTTGAGTTAAATTCATATGATAATGATTATAAGGATTTATTATGTGGAATGAAAACTTATTTAAAAGCATTAGAGAGGTTTTCAAAAAACAAAAAGCAAAATATAATACTTTATTATTTAGAGAGATAATAAAGTGAAATTGCTTGAAAAAATAAATTAACTTTAAAGGAAGTCACTTTTAACTTTTTATTGGAATTTTATAGAGCAATAAAATATAATTTCAGGTTAAGTTTATTATAAATAATATTTATGATATAATAAATTAAAACATAAAATTAGCTTTTTTATAAAAATATATTTTTAAAACACAATGTTGTAAAGCGGTGGTAATATGAAAAAAAATATGATTTGTCTAATGTTGATGAGAATATTAAAAAAGGCTATTAATATATTTACTGATAGTTTTTTTGTTTTATATTTTATGCAATTAACAAATAATAATATTCTTCCTTTAGGAATATATTATTTATTTTTATACAGCGCATTAATAGTTTCTGTATTAATAGTTAAAAATTTTCTTAAAAGTAAAAAAAGAATTTGGTTATTAAGAACTGGTGTTGTTTTAAATTTTATTTATTTCTTAATAATTTTATTATTAAGAGAAAACATAATTAAATTTGCTTGGCTGCTTGGAATCTTATATGGTATTGAAGAAGGCTTATATTATTCTGTATTTAATGTTTATGAAAGTGAAATAAAAAAGGATAAGATAAAAGAATATATTGGTAATTATAATGCTATATGCTCAGTCATATCAGTTATAATACCATTAGTTTTTGGTTCAATAATGAGTTATAGTGGTTTTGGTAAGTGTACGTTTATAGTATTATTATTAGTAATAATTAAAATAATAATAACAATTATTTATAATGAGATTAGTATACCAAAGCAAAGAATAGTTAATTTGAAAAAATATTTTAACAAAATTAAAAAAAATAAATTAGTATTAAGAGCACATTTTGTTTCAATTGGTAACGGGCTTACATATTCTGGTGCTTTTAATATTTTAATTACGATTTATATAATTAGAATATTTAAAAATAGTTTTTCTCTTGGAATACTAACTTCTATATTTTCTATTGTAACAGCATTTGCTAGTTTTTTATTTGCAAAATATGTAAAGCGCTATAAATATAAAAAAATCATAATATTTTCAAATCTGTTGGTAATAATATTTCTTCTTATTATGATGATTAAGTGTAATTCAATAACAATTGTATTATTTAATTTTATACAATCTTTTGCAAAGACTTATGCATCATTAATTAATGAAAATAATTTAATTGTTGCTGCTAATAGTAAAGATATAAAAAATGTATTTAAAGAAGAGTATTATGTTACACATGAAATATTTATATATATTGGAAGGGTAATAAGCTATTTTGCATTCTGTTTATTAGCTCTTTCAAATAACGTGATTTTTACAAATATAGTTATGATGTCATTTGTTATATTTTTAATAATTAGAATGATAATATCTTTAAATCTTCAAAAAAGTATAGATATTTATGAAAATAATAATAACACATAAAATTTTTTATTTATGTAGTAAAGGAGTAATTTTAATGAAAATGATAGTATCTGATTTTGATGACACATTATATATTAATAAAAAAATCGATAAAAACTTAGTAAAACAAATACGTGAATTTATAAAAAAAGGAAATATTTTTGTTATTGCAACCGGTTCAAGTTATACTTCATTCAAACGTAAAACTAAACATAGTAAATTAAAGTATGATTATTTAATAGTTAATCATGGTACTTCTATCTTTAAAAACAGAAAATTAATATATAATAAAATACTTGATAAAAATATAATTGATGAAATTATAAAAAAATATAATTTAGAAGATAAAA
>CASEJU010000028.1 GCA_949288335.1 uncultured bacterium
TATTATTTCTTTAATACTTTTTATTACCTCATCTTTACTTAATAAAGTTAGATTAACAGCATCATTTATTAACTCTTCATCATTTTTACTCTTACCAAATAATCTTTCTATTTTATCTTCATCTTCAGTTAAATAAGTATCATTTTCTCCTAATAAAACGCCTACTAAATCAAGTGCTATTACTTTAATCATTTTATCTCCTTTATATTAATCATTAATCTTTTTTATCTCCTTTATAAATCATATTTTGTTATATTTTTTTTCTTTTTATCATCACTAAATTTATAACGCCTACCATCTTTAAATAAATACGAAAGTCCATATAACATAACTTTATTATTAGCTTTCAAAATATAAGTACCATCAGGATAAGCAAAAAATGATTTTTTTTTACTATCAGGTAATAATATATCTTTTTTAACATCTAAATCATCTAATGTAACAACTTGATGATCATTATAATGCGGATTAATACTTATGTTAATAAGATCAAGTCCTTTTAAGTATCTTTCATATTCTTTACTTACTGCCTCACCTTCTTCTTCTGGAGGAGAATAGACAATATCAGCACAATTCATACTACCTGCTGACACACCGCATATTACTACTCTTTTATTTTCTTTTATCAATTCTTTTAAATTAATATCATTAAAAAATTTATTTTGGGTTGGAACATGTCCTCCTGCTAAATATATAAAATTAGCTTTTTTAACTAACTTCTTGGCATCTTTAACGTTTCTATTATCAAGCACTTTATAATTTTTAAAAGGAAGTGTTAAATCAAATGATTCAAATACTATACTTGAATATAAATCAGTTTTCTCATAATCATTTGGATTACTTGCAATATATAAAAAGTTATCATACCTACTTATATACTTCTTAAAGTTATCTAGTATGCGATTTTTATTTTCAAATTCTATTGGTATTTTATTACCAAATCCATCTTCTTTATTAGTATTTATAGAACTAGTTAAAAATAATGCTTTCATATTCTTCTTCCTTAATTAATTTAATTATAACATACTATTTAAAAAACAAGCCATTTTAGGCTTGTAATAATTTTATTTTAACTCTTCTAATTCTAAACCATTATCATAATATGCTTTAAATGCTCTAGCATCTTTATTACTTTTAATTATTTTCATATCATTATTAAACTCTACTGCACAACAGTTATCTGTACATAACGCTTTTTCGCTCTTATTTTCTTTTAGTACTTTTTTTAAATCATCTTTCTTTTTAGGATCAGATGAAAAGTGAGGTACGAACATATAATCTAAAAAGCCTAGGCCATTTACTTTTACATAATTATCAGATACGCCTTCTATTATCTCTATATCAGATAAACCCGACTTACAATACGTTATTGCACCTGCTGATATACCTGCTAAAACACATCCGTTTTCTCCTGATTTTTTTAACATTTTATCCATGCCGGTTTCTTTTAAAGTATCAACTAGTTTAACCGTGTTACCACCACCAATATAAATAATATCAGCTTCATTTATCTTTTTTTCAACAACTTCCATATGAGTTAAAGTCTTATTAGATATCTTACCAGTTTCACAGCCCAAGTTCTTATAAATATCTTTTATTACTTTATAATAAGAATCCGCAAAACTACTTGCAAGGCCAATGAATAAAAAGTTTGGTTTTTCTTTATTAGTTAATTTAACTATTTCTTCATCAATTTCTTTTGTTTCATACTTTGTGTTATTTCTTCCGATATCACCGCCACCAATTAATACCATTTTCATAACTATTATCACTTCCTAAATTTAATTATAATATAAAAAGATGTATAGATAAAGCTAAACATCTTTTAAATTGACTTTGTCTTTACTAGTTCGAATACGTTTTTTAACGTGTTTTCTAAATCATCAACTTCATTTTTTGATATAATTCTTTGATACGTCATAATGTATAAAAACATATCTAAACTTAATTCCTCTTTAACTAAGGAAGAAGCAACTCTTAAAACTTTCTTTCTAGAAAATAAATAATTTCCTATTTTGTATTGCAAATCATTTATTTTATAGTTGTCTTCTAAATATTTAATCATTGGAACCTTATAAATAGATGGAATAATTTTATTTGGTTCATCAAGTGTTAATTCTTCATCAAAATTATCCCTTTGATTTATATTTAAATCCGTTAAATTAGACTCACTTAACACGCTAGTATATTTAGTTGCGGCATCTACTACCTCAGGTATTAAATACTCATTATTATTTCTTATCGTAGTTACACTTTCATTTTTAATTTTTTTATTATGAATAATAACCGTCAAGCTCTTTGGTTTCGAAAGCGTAGATAGATGTTCTAAAATATAATCTTTTAAATCAAGTTCTATAAACTGATCTAGCATGGTTATTCCATAAGGCGTAAAAAGTGCCATAGAACCATTAATATCATCAGAGTCTATTCCGTACAAATGAAACATATTCTCTCTTTTTTTAAGCTTTTCTACTGGCAATTTTAGTATCGTTTTCATGCCATCAAAACTACTATTATAAAACGGATACTTCTTTAAGTATTCAGCCGTTTCAAATATTTCCGAAGAATTTAATTCATATGCCTCATCATCGTCATTTACACTTGATTCAACAGGTGAAGAAACATTTGTTATACTACTTTTTGTCTTTTTAGAATTACCAGGCTGATACGCTTTATCTATCCAAAAGTTATGTATCTTTAAAGTAGCTACTAAACTATAGTTTTTATCCGTTTTAATTTTCTTATAAGCTTCCTTTATCGTATTAACCGAAGTTCCTAAAGATAGTATTTTAGATAATACGTCTTCTTTAAAGTTTAAATTTAATATCTTGATTGTTTCAAGTATTTTCTTTAAAGTAAGTGATGTGTAATTAGCTGACACGTTTAGCAAAACGGATTTGTTATTTATATTATAACCATAATCCATAAGTATTTTTCTTACTTCCTCTTCGTTTATTGGTACGTAGTTTTTAATTGCATATTTATTATACTCATTTAAATTACATATTAGCTTTAATTTATAATCATCATTAATATACTTATCCATAAAAATAAAATCAACAAAAGCTTTATCCGTTATAACAACATCATTTTGAAACTTATTTTTTAATTCCTCAAACCATAATTTATAAAGCGTTAAATCTTCGTTTTCTTTTTGTCTTTTACTAATCATTTTAGATAAACGTTCATATTCATCATACAAAAACAATTCTTTGTCCATCATTTTTTTAACACAATTTAATATATAAGAATAATTATTTGAAGCAAAAGAAGGACTTTTCATGGACAATTCTTTTATGTATTCAATAAATGTTTTTAATACGTCATCATCTAATATTTTATATCTTCTATTTATTCTAATGATTAATTTTTTGTTTCTGTTTATTTCATCAGCCTCGTAAGGTCCAACACCGTTTTGAACGTCCATTAAAATACTTAAGAAATTTTCTAGATCACTAAAGGTATCAAACTCATCTATTTTTGATGCATTAATAATGCTTTTTATCTTATTATCTAAATATTTAACTATTAATTCCTTCATTTAGCACCTCCAATAACATTCTTCTTAATCATGTTTATCTCATCTTGCTCTGTTTTATAAATGTTATTAGTAATTTTAAATAAGTCATCCCATTTACTAGAAGTTAAAATAACATAGTTATTATCTGATAACATTATAAAAGATAAATAAGTAAGTCCCTGCTGAACATAAAAACAATTAGGAATGCCCGGAAAAACCTTCTTAGGTTTTGAAACATAATTTCCACGCAACATTTTTTCAACTATTATTCTTGCGTTTTTTTCATAATCACCAGATGCTTTGTTTTTACTTATATCTTCTTCGTAATAGCTTTCACTAGTTTTACTATTATGAACAAAATAAACGTTTATTAAATTATCATGTTTATTATTTTCTAAAGCCTCTTCATCATTAAAAGTAACTTTAGGACTATTTAGTTTTTCAACCATTTCGTAATTGTTACACAACCTTTGTAAATCATTTAATGGTTTTAAAAGCTCTTCTTCACTTTGAAGGCTTTCTTTTTCTTTTATATAGCTAGCTATATATGAAATATTTAACAATAAATATTTCATAACAGAACCAACGTCATATACCGACTTTAACACACTATTTATATCATTTATCAAAAATTCTTGGTATGACAATGCCATGTTTACATCATCATTATTATATTCCGTTAAATTTTTTAAAAGCTCACTTGATAAAGAAATAATGTTTTTAGCGCTTTTACTTTTTTCATTTTTAAACGAATTTTTCTTTTTATACCTTGCTTCTTTCCTTAGCTGACCTTTTATTATTTCCTCTTCTTTTTCCTTGGTTTCTTCTTCTATTTTCTTAATTAATTTTGTATATAAATCCATGTTTTTCTTTGTAACAAAGCAGTTAAAAGAAACAATTTCTTCTTTAGATAATCCTAATCTTGTAAGCATTAAATTAAAATCTTTAGATACATAAACTTCTTTTTTACCAATGTCATCAAATAACTTTAATCTTTCATCAAGGCTTAAGTAATACCTTACCGAACTATCATTTAAGTAAGATAATATATCACGTAACGTTTTTAATAACAAAGTTTTTTCGTTAATTAAACTTTTATCATAAGAAGAAACTAATTTAACGTAACTTTCTTTTCTTAGTTCGGAAATTATTTCATTAAAAATAGATTTTAAGTTTTCATCTAAAACGTTATTATTAATACCAATACTTATAGAGTAATTATTAATAAAATCAGAGTAAGAAAAATTATCGCTTTCAAAGTAAACTTCTATCATACTTTTTAATTTGCTCATTTCGTTATTTCTTCTTCGCAAATTATCATTGTAATTTATTAATCTATCTTTTAATGTTTTTAAGTAAACGTCCAAATTAATCACCTTCTTAACCTATTCATTTTCTCTTTTATTCTTTTTAATCTTTTTTCTTTTTCATCATTATCAAAAACATAAGCATTTCCATCATAACTTAATATATCAGTTTCCTTTACTCCATTAGGTAAATCTTTTTTATTAACCTCTTTTTTTATTCCATCTTTTATATTTTCTAGTAAAACCATATCATTTTCTATTTTATCTACCGCGTACTTCATAATTACCTACCCATTCGTATTTGTTTTTTCGGTTTGCACAGTTATATTACTACCATCACTCGTGAATATAATGGTACCATCTTCATCGGTTCGATAAGTTTTTATACCTCGCTTATTTAATTTTTCCAAGGTAGTTAAAGAAGGATGGTCATACGAGTTATTTTTTCCAACTGATATAACCGCATATTCTGGATTAACCTTATCTAAAAACTCGCTCGTTGTACTGTAATTAGACCCATGATGTGCTACTTTTAACACGTCGCTTTTAATGTCTTTATTTAGAATTTGTTTCTCAACTTTACTGGTTGCATCACCGGTAAACAAAAATGAATTACCACCATACGTTAACCTTAAAACAATTGATGCATCATTTAAATCTCCACCTTCTTCTCCAACATAAATAACTTCTATACTAGCGTCCCCTAAATTATAGATTTTTTTCTCTTCCGGAACCTCGTAGCTTAAATTTTTACTATAAAGCGCATCAAGTACGTCTTCAAAAGTTTTAGTAGTTGACAAAACATCTGGCATTAAGTAAGTTTCTACGTTAAAACTTTTTATAACGTCATCCATTCCTCCAATGTGATCCTCATGCGGATGCGTTCCAACCAAATAATCTATTTTCTCTACTCCAAGCTCTTTTAAATAAGATACGATTAATGGTCCATCCTCATTATTACCAGCATCAATAAGCATGTTGTCATCACCAGTTCTAACCAAGATGGAATCAGCTTGTCCAACGTCGATAAAATAAACACTTAAATTTCCAGTTACAACTAATTTATCCGCCTTGTCATTAACGTTTGATGCATTTGCGGTTAAATCCTTTACGTCACTTAAAAAATCACCGCTTAAAACAACGTATAAAACTATTATGATTCCAATTATTATACTAATTATTTTACCTTTAAAATTCTTTTTCATATCAACATCCCTATTCTAATTAACATTATAACATAATTTACTAAAAAATAGGTGAAATCTCACCTACTTTTGTAATAACATATAGCGTTTTGTTCTTCTTCTTTTTTTATGTTAAACGTATCTTCATAATAATCTGCATCCTTATAATTATTAAAACGTATTATACTTTTTTGGGTATTATCAAATACATCTAAAGCAAAATCCAAAATATCATTTAACAAAATGGTTCCGAACAAACCAGAAAATGTTTTTTCATTAAAATCATAATCTATATCAACGTTTTTATCTTTTCTATTAAACGTTACTTTTCCTATTTTTTCACCATCAACTATAACGTAATACACTTCAAAATCTGTTTTTTTTACGAAGACGTCTAAACTAATTGTTCTCAGTTTAAATCCCCCTTTCTTAAGAAATTAAAAAAAGCTCAAAACTAAGCTTCTTCTTTGTTTTTTATAACTTCTTTTCCTTTGTAGTTACCACATTCTGGGCATACTCTGTGTGGCCTTATCATTTCTCCACACTTAGGACATTTTACTGTTCCGCAAGCTTCAATTTTATAGTGAGTACGACGCATTCTTTTTCTTGTCTTACTAACTTTTCTGAATGGAACTGCAAATAATTGGATATCCAA
>CASEJU010000029.1 GCA_949288335.1 uncultured bacterium
ACTTGGGATGATATAGATTTTGAAAATAGAATTATAAAAATTAATAAAACAGTTTATTGCAAAACAAAAGATAATAAAGGAAGATGGGTTTTTGGCACAACAAAAACTGATAGTAGTGTTAGAGAAGTATATATATGTGAAACTTTATTAAAGGTATTGAAAATTTATCATCATTATCAGAGTAATAATAGAAAAAAGTATAAAACCAAATATTATGATTACTATCTAGAAGAAGTTAAAAATAAGTATGGTAAAGTAGTAGAAAATAGAATAATTGAACTGAAATACAAGTCAAAGCAGAAAGAAAAAGTAAATTTAGTGTTTGTTAAAGATAATGGAAGATACATAGGTACGGATTTAATACGTTATCCATATAGGATTATACATCATGAACTAGGAATAAATAATTGCCGGTTCTATGACTTAAGAGGAAACTTTGCAACTAAAACTTTAAGAAGTGGTGTAGAAATTAAAGATGTCGCTGAAGTATTAGGTCATAGTAGAGTGGAAACTACAGAAAATTATTATGTTTCAACTACTAAAGAATCAAAGAAATATGTTAGTAATGTATTTGAAAAACAAATCAACAAAAAAATAATAGACCAAATTATAACTAAAATAACAGATTAAATTTTTTTTATTTATCCAGATAAGAAAATGCACATCAACCTTTTATATGTTATAAAGTAATCTATAAATAGTCTGTTAAATAATATAATAAAAAATTTATTACCAATAATTGTTTGATTTGTTAAAATATGGTAAAATTATAGTAGCTGAATATCATTAAGATATTCTTTTTTATTAGGGAGTGATAATGTGATATTAAAAACTGTAAATATAAAAAATTTTAAGTCTATTCACGAATGCACTATTGATATAACCAGAGGATGCAAAATATTTGTTGGATTAAGTGAGAGTGGTAAAAGTAATTTATTACTTGCATTATCGACTTTGGATAATAGTGTTAAATTAACTAAAGAATTTATTAAAGAGGGAACAAGAAGTTCCCAAGAATCAAACATAGAATTTATTATGTTAATGTCAGAAGATGAACAAATCGAATTTTATAAAAAGGCACAAGAAAAAATATATTCATCAAAGAAAGATAGTTTTATAATGTTTAATGGCAAGTACGTAAAACTTTTGGATTTTCTTGATTTTAATTATGTTTATGATATAGATATAAGAAAAAGCGAAAGATTATTAAAATATTATATCTTAGATAATGATGATAAATATATAATAAATGATAATCTTAAATTTTTGAATGCAACGCCAGAAAATCCAATTAGTATTATCAATAAAGAAACACAAGAACAACATGAAATTAAAGAAAAAATAATTATTAATATAGATGAATATGACGTAAGCAGTGAAAACTTAATAAAAATAGTTGCAGAAGATTTACACGATTATTTTTGTGAACTTGGGATGAAAATTGCTAATAATAATATTCCAGATGTCCTTTTTTGGGAATATAAAGATGAGTACTTATTACCTGCTTCTATCACAATTAAAAGCTTTATAGAAAACCCAAACATTAACATACCGTTAAAGTATATATTTGAATTAAATAATATTGCAAACATCAAAGAAGAATATAATGAATGCAAAGAAATGGGAGAGGCATCATTTCAAAATTTATTAGATGAAGTCAGTGAAAAGACAACTATATATTTAAGAAAAATATGGAAAAGTATGCCTAAAAATTGTAAGTTGGAATTAAGGGAAAATGTTGATAATATTAATATTAGAATAAGGGATACTAACAATTCATATTTATTGGATAAAAGAAGTGATGGATTTAAACGGTTAATAACATATATGATAATGCTTTCAGTAAAAAATAAGAATAAACAGTTAAATAACACTCTAATTTTAATTGATGAGCCAGAAACTAAAATAGATATTCCCGGACAAGAATATTTAAAAGAAGAATTAATTAATATTGGAAAAAATAATTATGTTTTTTATTCAACCCACTCTACATCTATGATTGATACTACTAATATAGGAAGACATTATATTGTTACAAAAGATAGCGAATGTACAAGCATAGAAGAAGCTAATGAAAGTAATTATGATAATGCAAAAACGTTATATAATGCATTGGGAATGAAAGTATATGCAATTATCAATGATAAGAATTTAGTTTTTGAGGGCTGGATTGATAAACATTTGTTTCATGTGGCATTGAATAAATTAAATAAAACTAAAAAAAATAAATTTAAAAAAGTTGGTTTAACACATGTGCCTGGAGCAACAAAGTTTAGAGAGTTTGCAAGTTTATGGGGATTGTTGGCAAAAGATTATTATATTATATCTGATGCAGATGAAGTGTCTTCTGATCAAAAAAAAGTGTTTGAGCAAGAAAGATATGCTGGTAAATGGTACAAGTATGATGAGTTCAATATTGATAGATTAATATCAACTTGTGAAGACTTTTATACTCCTAAATATATAATTACAGAGAGTAATAAGTTTGGAGATAGAAATGCTTTTAAAGTAAAAATAAATACGGAAAAAATAAATGATGAATCCGTAGCAAATATATCTGTAATAGAAGAATGGATTAGATATAATGAGACAGATTCAAAAAAAGCAAAAAAATTAATAAAAGATTTTAAAGTTACTTTAGCAGAAAATGTCACAAAAACTAATATATCTGATGATTATATTAGAATTTTTGATAAATTAATAGAATTATTAAATTTGTAATTAAAAATTGTGATATACTATTATTGTAAACGGATGCACACAATGTTTCCAATTTGTTTTCAAATTATAAAATAAACATAGTACTAATAGTACTATAAATACCACAAATATTTTTGTTAC
>CASEJU010000030.1 GCA_949288335.1 uncultured bacterium
AAAAATCATGAATTTAAAAGTTGGAGATAAAGTAATTGTTATTGCTGGTAAGGACAAAGGAAAAGAAGGAAAAATCATCGCTAAGAAGGGTGAAAAGGTCTTTGTTGAAGGCGTTAACATGGTTAAGAAACACGTTAAGCCAAACGGACAAGATCAAAACGGTGGAATAATTGATAAGGAAGCAGCCATTCACGTATCTAACGTAATGATGATTGATCCAAAAACAAAAAAACGTACTAGAATAGCAAAAGAACAAGATAAAGACGGAAAAAAAGTTAGAATTTCTAGCAAGTCAAAATCTAAGTTAGACTAATAAGGAGGGTAACTATGAACAGTTTAAAAGAAAAATATACTAAGGAAATTATTCCTGAATTAACAAAAAAGCATAATTATACTACTGTCATGGCTGTACCAAAGCTAGAAAAGATCGTAGTTAATATGGGAGTTGGTGACGCAACTACTAACAGTAAGCTTTTAGATGTTGCGGTATCAGAACTTGAAAAAATAACTGGACAACAACCAGTTATTACAAGAGCAAAAAAATCAATCGCTGGATTCAAACTAAGAGAAGGTCAAGCAATTGGATGTAAGGTTACACTTCGTGGCGATGTTATGTATACTTTCCTAGAAAAACTTGTTAAAATCGTGTTACCACGCGTACGTGATTTTAGAGGTATTTCAACCAAAGCTTTTGATGGAAGAGGAAATTATACACTAGGAATAAAAGAGCAAACAATATTCCCAGAAATAGTTTATGACGAAGTTGTAAAAGTACGTGGAATGGACATTGTTTTTGTTACAACGGCAAAAACTAATGAAGAAGCATTAGACTTATTAAAAGGATTTGGTTTGCCTTTTAAAAAGTAAGCAAATGGGAGGAAATATATGGCAAAGAAAAGTATGGTTGTAAAACAAAGAAGACCAAAAAAATTCAAAGTACAAGAATATACTCGTTGCAACAGATGCGGTCGTCCACATTCAGTAATGAAAAAGTTTGGTATCTGCCGTATTTGCTTTAGAGAACTAGCATATAAAGGTGAAATACCTGGTGTTAGAAAATCAAGTTGGTAAGAGTAAAAATAAAAAAGGAGGATTCATATGTCAGTAACAGATCCAATCGCAGATTTACTTACGCGTATTCGTAATGCAAATCAAATGCGTTATAATGAAGTTGTAGTACCTAAGTCAAACGTTAAACTAGAGATTGTTAAAATTTTAAAAGACGAAGGTTATATAGCTGACTACAAGGTAATAAAAGAAGAAGTACAAGATAACATTGTTATTACTTTAAAATACGGAAAGAACAAAGAAAGAGTAATTTCTGGATTGAAAAGAATTTCAAAACCAGGTTTACGTGTGTATGCTAAAGCTGAAGAGATTCCTACCGTTTTAAATGGACTTGGAATATCTATCGTTTCAACATCTAAGGGTATCATGACTGGTAAAGAAGCCAAAAAGGAAAACCTTGGTGGAGAAGTATTAGCATACGTATGGTAATTCATAAGGAGGGACAAAAAGATGAGTCGTATTGGAAATAGAATATTAACGGTTCCAGAAAACGTAACTGTTACTAATGAAAACGGATGCATCACTGTTAAAGGACCTAAAGGTGAATTATCATTAACGTTAAATCCTAACATAACTGTTGAAGTTGAAGATAACAAGGTTAAGGTTACAAGAAACAGTGATATAAAAAAGACTAAACAAATGCATGGTACAACAAACGCTTTAATCGCTAACATGATTAAGGGTGTATCAGAAGGTTATGAAAAAGGTCTTGAAATAATTGGTGTTGGTTATAGGTTCAATCCTAAAGGAAAAACCTTAGAGATTAACGCTGGTTATTCACACAAAGTAGAATTAGAAGTACCTGCTGGACTTACTGTAGAATCAGTAAGTGCAACCGAAATAACGGTTAAGGGTATTGATAAAGAAGCAGTGGGAAAATTTGCTGCAGAAATAAGAGAAGTTAGAAAACCAGAACCATACAAAGGTAAAGGTATTCGTTACAAAGGTGAACATGTTCGCCGTAAAGAAGGTAAAAAGGCTTCTAAATAATAGGAAAGGGAGATTATTACAATGATAAATAAAACATCACGTAATGAAGCTCGTAAAGCTAGACATGCTAGAATAAGAAACAAAGTTAGTGGAACTAGTGAGTTACCAAGACTATGTGTATTTAGATCTTTAAAGAACATTAGCGTTCAAATAATTGATGATGAAAAAGGAGTAACCTTAGTTAGTGCATCATCATTAGATAAAGATTTAAACATCAAAAACGGTGGTAACATAGAAGCAAGTAAACTTGTAGGAGCTGAAATTGCAAAGAAAGCAAAGAAAGCAAAAATTAGTAAGGTAGTATTCGACAGAGGTGGATACTTATATCATGGACGTGTTAAGGCTTTAGCCGAAGCAGCACGTGAAAATGGATTAGAATTCTAAAGGAGGGTAACGATGGAAAGAAGAAATAATAAACCACGAGAAAAAGAATATAACGAAACCGTTATTTCCGTAAATCGTGTTACAAAAGTTACCAAAGGTGGACGTCGTCTTCGTTTTGCGGCAACCGTTGCAGTAGGAGACGGAAAAGGTAAGGTTGGCCTTGGAACTGGTAAAGCAAACGAAGTTCAAGATGCAATCAAAAAAGCAATTCAGGACGCAACTAACAGAATAATAAAAATAGATTTAGTTGAAAAAAGAACGGTTTCTCATGATGCGATAGGTACGTCAGGAGCAGCAAAGGTATTAATTAAACCTGCAAAAGCTGGTACTGGTATAATTGCTGGTGGATCTGTTCGTGCTGTCTTAGAATTAGCAGGAGTAAAAGACATCATCTCAAAATCACTTGGATCAAACACAAAATTAAATACCGCAAGAGCTACAATCGAAGCTTTAAAAGCACAAAAATCAGCTGAACACATAGCTGAGTTAAGAGGAAAATCTAAAGAGGAGATTTTAGGATAATGAAATTAAGTGAATTAAAGTATAACGAAGGTTCTAAAAAGGATGTTAAAAGAGTAGGTCGTGGTTCTAGTAGCGGTACTGGAAAAACAAGTGGTAGAGGAGAAAACGGTCAAAAATCTAGAAGTGGTGGAAAAGTAAGAATTGGCTTTGAAGGTGGACAGCTACCATTATATAGAAGACTTCCAAAGCGTGGCTTTTCTAACGCAATGTTTAAAAAGGTTTATGCTACGATTAACGTATCTGATTTAAATAGTTTTGAAGATGGTACCGTAGTTACTCCAGAATTATTATTTGAGATGGGTATTATTAAAAAACAATTATCTGGTATTAAAGTATTAGGTAATGGTGAATTGAGTAAAAAGCTAACTGTTAGAGCTAATAAATTTTCTAATGTGGCAATTGAAAAAATAGAAAAAGCAGGCGGTAAAGCTGAGGTGATGTAAGATGTTTAAAAGCATTAAACAAATCTTTTCAGCCAGAAATAAAGATATTAGAAATAAAATCTTATTTACACTGTTAATACTATTTATTTATAAATTAGGAACGGCAGTTCGTGTTCCTGGGACTGAAAACATTACGCAAGATTTAGGATTTTTGGAACTATTAAACGTAATGGGTGGAGGATCTTTAAGAAATTTCTCAATCTTTGCACTTGGTGTTACGCCATACATTAGTGCCTCAATTATAGTTCAACTATTACAAATGGATATCGTTCCTTACTTTTCCAACTTAGCAAAAGAAGGACATACCGGACGTGTTAAGTTAAATAAGATAACTAGGTATTTAGGAATTGCACTTGCGTTTTTGCAAGGGCTTGTAATGTCATTTTCATTTCTTGGTGAAGGTGCAACTTCAATTGAGTACTTAAGAACTACATTAATTTTAACCGCAGGAACATGTTTCTTATTATGGTTAGGTGATCAAATAACACGTAAGGGCGTTGGAAACGGAATATCAATGCTTATTATGGCTGGTATCTTAATTAGTACCCCAAGCATGATGGTTGATGCGTTTGGTTCGTTTGTAGTTAGTGGGACAACGCAAGAAGTGGCGCTTGGAGTAACTAAGTTTATATTGTTCTTACTTGTTTATATCGCAATAATAATTGGTGTGGTATTTATTGAAAAGTCAGAAAGAAGAATACCTATCCAGTATTCGAATAAGACAACTAGTGCATATGGAGCAAAACAATCTTACATACCATTTAAGCTTAATTCTGCTGGAGTTATGCCAGTAATCTTTGCATCAAGCTTAATTTCGATACCATCACTTATTGGTGCGTTCATTAAAAATGATTCGTTTTCATTATTTGTAAATAGTTACATTAATTATAATACGGTAACAGGATTCATATTATATGTTTTACTTATAATATTATTTACGTATCTTTATACTTTTATGGCGGGTTTAAAACCAAAAGAATTATCAGAAAACCTAAATAAACAAGGTGGTTATATTCCAGGTATAAGACCCGGCGGAGAAACTAAAAAGTACATTAGTAAAGTATTATCAAGAACAACGTTTTTAGGTGCTTTATTCCTGATCGTTATAGCAGGACTTCCTATAATCGTTTCAAACATAAGTAGTTTACCTACTAGTGTAACGGTTGGAGGTACCGGGTTGCTAATCGTTGTTGGTGTAGCACTTGAAACTTATAATCAAATTGAAAGTAGATTATCAGCAAGAAAATATGAAAGGGGTTACAGAAGATAATGAAGAATATAATCTTTTTAGCGCCACCGGCCGCAGGCAAAGGAACGCTTTCTGAAATGTTGGTTGAAAAATATGGATATGGACATATTTCAACGGGTGATTTATTAAGGGAAGAAGTAAAAAAAGGAACTTCACTTGGTAAGGAAGTTGAGGACTTGATGAAAGCTGGTAAATATGTTCCTGATGATTTAATCATCAAACTTATTTCCAATAGAATTACAAAACCAGATTGTGAAAATGGTTACATTTTAGATGGATTTCCAAGGACTTTACCACAAGCTGAAAAATATGATGAATTGTTAAAAGAACTTGGAAAGGACTTAGGTGTGGTAATTTACATTGACATCGATAAGGAAATGGCAATCAAAAGAGCTTGCTCAAGAATTACTTGCCCTAAGTGTGGAAGAATATATAATAAATATTCAAGTGAAATGAAACCTAAAGTTGAAGGCGTTTGCGATGATTGCAAAACTAAGTTAACGCAAAGAGAAGATGATACTGAAGAAACGTTTGTTAAAAGATTTGATGAATACATGAAAAAAACCATGCCGCTTTATGATTATTATAAAGAAAAAGGTGTCCTTAAAACCATAAAGGCTCACCCGAGTAAATATGATACATTTGATGAAGCAGTGGCTATTTTGGAAAAGTAAGGCGATATAATGATAAGCATTAAATCAAAAAGAGAAATAAAGTTAATGGAAGTTGCTGGTAACATAGTATACCAAACTCACCAGCACATAAAACCATTAATAAAACCAGGAGTAAATATTTTGGATATTGACTCAGAGGCAGAAAAATATATAATAAGTAAAGGCGCAAAGCCTTCGTTTAAGGGTTATGAAGGTTTTCCAAACGCTACTTGCATTTCAATAAACGAGGAAGTAGTACACGGAATACCACATAACAGGAAACTAAAAAAAGGTGATATAGTATCTATTGACATCGGCGCTGATTACATGGGTTACCATGGGGATTCAGCTTGGAGTTACGCCGTAGGAGAAATAGATGATGATAAGAAATACTTAATGGAGCATACCGAAAAAGCTTTATGGGAAGGCATTAAGGTTGTAAAACCAGGTGCAAGAATAGGTGATATTGGTAATGCTGTGGAAAAGTATGCAAATGAACATAACTTAGGAATCGTAAGAGAGTTATGTGGTCACGGTGTAGGAAATCATCTGCACGAGGAACCAGACGTTCCTAACTATGGTTTAAAAGGTACCGGACCGATTTTAAAAGAAGGAATGGTAATAGCAATAGAACCAATGCTTAACTTAGGATGTGATGACATCGTAGTTGAGGATAACGACTGGACAATAACAACCTTAGATAAAAAACCTTCTGCTCATTTTGAACACACGGTTTTAGTTACTAAGGATGGTTACCAGATATTGACAGGGGAGTGATTTATAAGTGGCTAAAAAAGATGATGTAATTGAAGTCGACGGAAAAGTTATAGAGCTTTTAAAAGGCGGAGACTTTAAGGTACAACTAGAAAATGGACACGTTGTAGAAGCTCGCGTTTCTGGTAAAATGCGAATGAATAAAATTCGTATCTTACCAGGTGATACAGTGTCTTTGGAAATATCACCTTACGATTTAACACGTGGGCGTATAACCTATAGAAAATGATAGGAGGAAATAAAAATGAAAGTTAGACCATCAGTTAAAAAAATTTGTGATAAATGTAAAATTATTAAGCGTAATGGGAAAGTAATGGTTATCTGTGAAAACCCAAAGCATAAACAAAGACAAGGATAATAGGAGGTGCAAGTAAATAATGGCACGTATAAAAAACGTTGATCTACCAAATAAAAGAATAGAAATAGCATTAACGTATATTCATGGTATTGGTAGAAAGTTATCTAGACAAATTTTAACAAAGTTAAACATTAATCTTGATACTAAGGCTAATGATTTAACTGATGAAGAAATTTCTAAAATTCGTAAAGAATTAGATAGTTATCTATTAGAAGGTGACTTAAGAAGAGAAGTTTCAATGAATATTAAAACCAAGATGGAAATAGGATCTTACCAAGGTTTAAGACACCGTAAGGGATTACCTGTAAGGGGTCAATCTACTAGAAGTAATGCTAGAACTCGTAAGGGTAAAGGTAAGACTGTAGCAAACAAGAAGAAGTAGGAAAAAGGAGGATATAAAATGGCTTACAAATCAAGAAAACGTAAAGTTAAAAAGAATATCCCTGAAGGACAAGCTCATATACATTCTACTTTTAATAATACGATTGTTACTATTACCGATAAGGATGGTAACGCGGTAGCATGGGCATCAAGTGGTACTTCAGGATTTAAAGGAAGTAAGAAGAAAACTCCATTCGCAGCTGGTATGAGTGCAGAAGCTGCAGGTAAAGCGGCTTACGATTCTGGTATGAGAAAAGTAGATGTTTTCGTAAGAGGACTAGGATCTGGTAGAGAAACTGCAATTAGATCACTTCAAACTGCAGGTTTAGAGATTCTTTCAATAACAGACGTAACACCAGTACCACATAATGGTTGTCGTCCACCAAAACGTCCACGTGGATAATTTTAGGAAAAGGGAGTGAATTTACGTGATAAAATTCGAAAAACCAATATTCAAAGTTGCTGAATATGTAGAAAGCAGAAACTATGGAAAATTTGAAATCGAACCTTTAGAAAGAGGTTTCGGTACAACGCTTGGAAACGCACTTAGAAGGGTAATGTTATCGTCATTACCTGGAGATGCTATAACCAGTGTTCACATCGATGGTGTTCTTCATGAATTCCAAACAATTGACGGGGTAATTGAAGATGTAACAGGTATTATATTAAACTTAAAAAACGTAGTTGTTAAAAATCATACTAACGAACCAAAAACGATAAAATTAAACGTAGCCCGTGAAGGCGTTGTAACCGCAGCTGACATCGAAAAGGATGCGGACATAGAAATAATTAATCCCCAACAGGAAATTGCTACGCTTGTAAAAGGTGGAAAACTAAACATGGAAATGACCGTTGGAAATGGTCGTGGATATGTAAGAGCTGAAGCTAATAAAAAATTATTAGGAGACGTTAAGTTAAATACCATCGCAATGGATTCTAATTTTTCTCCTATTGAAAGAGTTAATTATGAAGTAGAAGGAGCTCGTGTTGGGCAAGATGATACTTATGATAAATTAACGATGGAAATTTGGACCAACGGTTCAATGAAACCAGAAGAAGCTATTGCTTTAGCATCAAGAATAATTATTGAACATTTTGAAATATTAACTAAGTTAGACGAAATAGCTGATGAAACTGGTCTTATGAAGCAAAACGTTGATGACTCAAAGACCAAGGCACTTGAGATGTCTATCGATGAGTTGGAATTCTCAGTTAGAGCATATAACTGCCTAAAAAGAGCTAACATTAATACTTTACAAGACTTAACTCAAAAGTCTGAAAATGAAATGATGAAAATCCGTAACTTAGGTAAAAAATCATTAAAAGAAGTTATTGATAAGGTTAAAGAAATGGGATTTTCGTTTAGAAGCGAAGACTAAATAGTAAGGAGGAATTTAAATGGCTTATAGAAAATTAGGGCGTACTAACAAGCATAGAAGAGCCATGCTTGCTAACCTAACTAAGGAGCTAATTAAAAATGAAAGTATAAAAACCACTGAAACACGTGCTAAAGAAGTACGTAAGTGTTTTGATAAAATGGTTACTTATGCAAAAAACGGTAGCTTAGTTGCTAGACGTAACGCACTTGCGTTCTTACATAACGATAATGAAGCCGTTAAGAAAGTATTTGACGAATTATCTAAACGTTATGAAAACAGAAATGGTGGATACACTAGAATACTTAAGTTAACTGAAAGAAAAGGCGACGATGCATTAATGGTTGTCCTTGAGTTGGTTGATTAATAATCTGAAAAAAGTTCCATTCGGAGCTTTTTTTGGTTTTTTAGCCATATAAAAATGTTAATTTAAATATATACTTATTAAAAAATAAAAAAATTAAAAGATAGTGTAAATTTTTAAATCAGTGACGTAAAACTGACATTTTTCTCTTCCATAAAGCATTAATATATGTTATAGTAAAAATAGAACCAGTGCTTTTTCGGTTCAATATTAAGAAAGGAGGATACCATGAAAAAACTAAAATTATTAGTATTTGCATTCGTAGCATTCTTATTTGCTGGAATCATGAGTGTTAATGCAGCCACCCCTGTACACACGGAAGAAGAATTAAATGCAGCAATTGCAAATGGAGGAAGTATCGTTTTAGAAAATGATATAAAAATAACTGCACCTATTGAGTTATGGAAAGATACTGAAATTTCTTCATTAAAAGGGTACACGTTAGATGGTACTGGTATGACTATGAATGGTAAAAATGGTAGTATTTTAGCAGCTCATGCAAAATTAACGTTAGATAATGTAAATCTAAAAGGAGCTGCTAAATATGGTGTGCAGGCATATGAAAATGGTAATGTAACATTAAATGGTGTTACCATTAGTAACTGTGAATGGGGTGCTGTATTAGTTAATGGTGGACAAGTTGTAATTAACCATTTAGTTATGGATTCTAATGCTTGGGGAATCGAATTTGCTAAAGGTGAAAACGTAACTGGTGATCCTGCTTTAGTTATGGATGGAACTATATACATTAATAACCAACCTGATGCAATAACGGTAGATGATACTCAAGTAGATGAATTTATTATTGAAAACACTGATGCTTCTTCTAATAAAATAGTATTAGAAGGTAACAAGTTACTTGTTAAAGATGATGCTGGAAAAATTGTAGTTGAATCTAAGGTTTTAGCTAATGACTTAGTTGTTTCAATCGATGGCACTGAAGAAATTACTAAAGAGCCTGTTGAAACTCCAGAAGAACCAGAGGCTGAAACTCCGGAAGTAACTGAACCAGTTGTTACAACAACTACTCAAGCAGTAGAAGAAAATCCTAATACTGCAGATAACGTTGGTTTATATGCTATATTAGCGTTAGTTGGACTAGGAGTAGTTGGAATAACTACTAAGAGTTTGATTAAACATCATTAATAATAAAAACTACTTAAGGTTTTCTTAAGTAGTTTTATTTTGTTTCTAATTTAATAAGTTTAGCATGCATTACAACCCTATTTCCTTTGCTATCTTTACACGTTGATAAGGTTAATATTTTATCGTTTTCATCTGGAGTTGCACTAAACTGTATTTTACTTCTGTTTTTTAAAGTGGTTACAAATTCTTTAAAATATTCATCCGTTGGGAACTTAGTCGTTATGTAATAACTTTCAGCTTCAATCGTATATACAGAAAACACTTGCCA
Organism: uncultured bacterium; assembly: GCA_949288335.1. GTDB lineage: Bacteria > Bacillota_I > Bacilli_A > RF39 > UBA660 > Aphodocola. Next base: position 9,977 of record CASEJU010000030.1, read on the forward strand.
AAGGGTGTTTTCTTTAGGTGTCGAGAATTTTATTATATGGTTATTTTTATTGTTATACCAAGAGCTTTTAAGAATGTTTTTTAAACTTCCGAACATCGTTGTATCTACCCGGCCGTGAGCATATATTATGGTATTTTTATCAAAGTTATCAAGATTATTACGATAATCTGCATATACCCATCCGGCTTTATTATAAGTTTTATCATAAGAGTGATTTAGGTAGTATTTATTATCTGTTGTTTGAACTACCGGATAATTAATGTTTGTTCCTTCCACTTTAATCCAACCTACGGTATCACTGTTTTTTTTCTTTAAGTCATCAAAGTTGACGTTAAGCATGTCCATTTTTATATAATTCCAATAATCATTATCTTTATCATCTGGAGGATTAATATTTTGGGTGTTTTCTTCTATGGCTTGTCTTTCTTCCGTATCCGCATTATCTATTATTTCTTTTTCAATATCTTTTGTTTTGTTACTATCTTGTTTCCAGATAAATAATTTAAGTCCTGAAAATATAAATATTATAATAAATATAATCAAGATAGTTACTCTTATCCATTTTTTTAAAATTAACTTCTTTTTTTTCTTAATAATTTTTACTCTTTTTTTCATGCCATTGTGTTTCATAAGTAACCTCGCATTTTGATTATATCACATATAGTTAAAAATAACATTTTAAATTTGTTTTTTATTATGTTATAATTAACATGGTGATAATATATGATAGCACTTGTTACTGGTGCATCAAGTGGCATAGGTAAGGATTTAGCATTACGTTTTAGCGACCTTGGTTATGATCTTATTTTGGTGGCAAGGAATAAAAAGAAACTAAATGAGGTTGCTAGTAAATGTAAAACTAAGACGAAAACAATAGCACTTGATTTATCAAACATAGATAATTGTATGAAACTTTATAAAGAAAATAAAAACGTAGACGTTCTTGTAAATAATGCCGGGTTTGGGTTATTTGGTGAATTTAATAAAACTAATATTAATGACGAATTAAACATGATTGATTTAAATGTTAAAGCACTCCATGTCTTAACCAAGTTATATTTAAAAGAGATGATAAAAAAAGATGGTGGTAGAATCCTTAACGTAGCGTCTTCTGCAGCTTTTCTGCCGGGCCCTTTAATGTCAACTTATTATTCCACTAAGTCTTATGTTTTTAAGCTTACAACGGCTATTTATGAGGAATTAAGAAGGATTAAGTCGAACGTTAAAGTATCGGTGTTATGTCCTGGTCCGGTTAATACGAATTTTAATGATTCGGCGGGTGTTAGTTTTTCACTTAAAGGACTTGAAAGTGATTATGTTGCGCGTTATGCAATTAAAAAAATGTTTAAAGATAAATTAGTTATTGTGCCTGGTTTTATGAATAAACTATCGGTAATAGGGTGTAAGATTGCACCAATTAAGTTATTATTAAAAATAGATTATAACATTCAAAGGAAAAAGGAGAGATAAAAATGAAGAATAAAAATGGTTTTACTTTAGTAGAGTTACTTGCGGTAATCGTGGTACTTGGGGTTATCATGGCGATTGCGGGAACAGCGGTGTTAAGGCAAAGAAAGAAAGCTAATATTGAGGTTGCTAAAGACATGGAAAAATCAATCACTGATTTAGGAGCTAGCATATACTCTTATGAGCGTATTCAAGATAGTAGTAATTTTATGGATGCATATAAAACTGGTGATAGTTTTAAGATATCAATTAGTGAATTAAGTAAAGCTGGTTATTTAGAAGGTGAAACAATAAAAAATCCATCTGGAGGTGGAGACTGCAGCGGATATTTAGTGGTAGATTCATCGTCTTTAGATGAAATGTTTAAAGGTTATATTAATTGTGATGGACTTTATGCTACCGGTCAACCAAACGATGATGAATATGATGCTTCTAATTACAATAACGATATAAATGGTATTAGTAAAACCGTTAGTTCTTTAGCATCACAAGAAGGTTAAAAGCTGACTTTTGTTTGGCTTTTTTTCATTTTTGTTATATAATAAATCCTTGCGTTATAAGGAGGTTTTAAATATGTCTATATTAAAAATAAATAATTTAACATTTAGGTATAAACACAAATTTATTTTTGATAACTTTAACCTAGAAATAGAGCCTGGTTCATGGGTTACTATAGCAGGTCCTAACGGATCTGGTAAAACAACGCTTGTTAAAATCCTTGCGGGTTTAGAAAAATCTTATGCTAATATAACTATATTTAATAAACCTCTTAATAAGAAAAATATGCATGAAATAAGAAGTAACATTGGATTTGTATTTGATAATCCAGATAATTTTTTCGCTTGTGAAACGGTTCTTGATGAGCTTGCTTTTTCATTGGAAAATTTAGGAGTTTACCCAGAAACTATAAAGAAGAAAATAAAAGAAGTATCAAGCCTGTTAAAAATAGATGATTTGCTAAATGAAAATCCTTACGATTTATCCGGTGGTGAAAAGCAAAAGGCTGCTCTTGCTTGCGCTCTTATGCTAGAGCCTAGGATATTAATTTTGGATGAGGCGTTTTTAATGATTGACGTTAACGAAAGAGAAGTTATTTTAAAAACTTTAAAGGAGTATAACAGAAAAAAAAGAGTAACCATTATATCGTTTACTCATAACTTAGATGAATCTATATACTCTGATAGATTAATAATTTTAAACAATGGAATTATTACTATAGACGGATCATTTCCAGAGGTTTTTTGTGAAGAAAGAGTAATGAGAAAGATTGGACTTGAAGTACCATTTGCTATTGAGCTTTCGGAAAAACTCAAGGTTTATAATTTAATTGATGATTTAGAGCTTGACCTTGAAAGGTTGGTGTCTTTAATATGGAAGTAATATTTAGGAATGTTAGTTTTTCGTATAATTATAAAAAAGAAAACGAAAAACAGGCATTAAAAAACATTAACATGTGTCTTGAAAACGGTTTAATTCATGGTATAATTGGTCCTATTGGAAGTGGCAAATCAACAATGCTTGAATTAATGAATGGAATAACTATGCCGACTAATGGCGAAATAATAATAGGGAAGTATAATTTAATTAAAAAAGACTTTAACTTTAATAAATTTAGATATGATGTTGGGCTAGTTTACCAATTCCCAGAAAAACAATTTTTTTGTAATACGGTAGGTGAGGAAATAGCATTTACCGAGAAGGTGTTTTCTCCGAAAAACAAAAACATTAAAAATAAAGTTATAAAGGCTTTAAAAATGGTTGGGTTAGATGAATCATATATTATGCGTAGCCCATTTAGTTTGAATAACGGAGAAAAAAGAAGGGTTGCCATTGCATCAGTACTTATTTCAAACCCAAAGTTATTAATAATGGATGAACCAACGATTGGTCTTGATAATAATAGTAAGAAAAGATTAATGAGGATGCTAAAAAAACTTAAAACCATGTACTCAAAAACAATTATAATAGTTACCCATGATGTTGATATGCTTTATGAGATAGTTGATAATGTAATCGTTTTAAATAAAGGTCAAATCGTAATAGAAGGAGATAAGTTAAACGTTTTTGCTAACGTAGAATTATTAGAAAAAAATAATACTCCAGTACCAAACGTCGTAAAGGTAGAAAAGATGATATACGATAAAACGGGTATAGATTTAGGCTATTTACCAAATATGAATTCTTTAGTAAGAGCGATAAAAGATGCTAAAGAAAAATCAGAGGTGATTCCTTATGAATAGTAAATATCCATTTTTTAAATACATCACCGGAAATTCTTTAATTCATCTTATGAATTCTAAAATGAAGATAATATGGTTTTTGGTTACCTTTTTAGCGATTGTTCTTATAAATGATTATCTGTCTTTACTTTTATTTATATTGTTTTTAACATTTATAATGGAAAGAACTAAGATAAATTTTATGGATTATTTATATAATGTTTTATCATTTTGGGTTATATATTTTATTTTTTTCATAATTATGTTTTTAATTTCAATTGATGTAAATCTGGCGATAATTAATAGTGTTAAGTTGATCTTAATAGTTATATTGTTTCTTATTTTAACTTTTACCACTTCATTAAGTGAGATTGCTTGGGGTTTTGAATGCGCTTTTTTAAAACTTAAAAAAATAAACGTACCAGTTTCTAAAATATCACTTAGAATAGCGATGGACATAAAGTTTATTTCGACGATATTTGAAGAAGCAAAAGCGATAAGAAAATCAATGGCTTATCGCGGAATACCATACAAAAATGGCCTTTCTTCTTTTAAAAGGATGATTGTACCGGTTATTTCTATTTCTTATAAAACATCAAGAAGGATGGTTAAAGTAATGAAACTAAGGTTTTACGGCAATAAAAAAAGAACTAATTATCATGAAAATAAGATTAGCAAGTTTGATAAGTGGCTTGTTTTAATACCTTTTGTACTTTTGTATTTAACGATTTGGTTAGGATGGTGTTAACGGTGAGGTTTTTAATTGATTTTTCTTATTCAGGGGATGGATTTTTTGGATACCAAAAGCAGCCTGGAAAAAGGACGGTTGAACAGGAAATAGAAAAAGTATTAACAAGCATTAACGGTGGTAAAGAAGTTATTATATACGCATCTGGAAGAACGGACGCAAAAGTTAATGCTTTACATCAAAAAGCACATTTTGATTTTGATAAAAAAATAACCGCGTATAAGTTACTTGGAGCGCTCAACAGTTATTTGCCAGGTGATATTTATATAAATGATGTTATAAATGTACCATCTAATTTTCATGCTAGGTACATGGTAAAATCCAAAACTTATGAATATAAAATAAATACAAAAACGTATAATCCGTTACTTCGCACCCACGTGTATCAATATTGTAAGCCACTGGATATAAATAAAATGAAAGATGCATTAAAATATTTTATCGGCACTCATGATTTTACGACTTTTACATCAAGTGAGGACAAAAGACAAGATAAGGTAAGAACAATATATGAGGCTACTTTAACTTTAGATGATGGAATAATAACAATATCTTTTATTGGTAATGGTTTTTTAAAATACCAAATAAGAAACATGGTGGGCTCGTTAATTAAAATAGGTGAAGGAAAAGTATCGCCTGACATAATTCCTTTATTATTGGATGAAAAGGACAGGAAAAAAGCACACCTTTGTGCTCCTGCAGAAGGCTTGACGTTATTAGATGTTAAATATTAAAAAAATAGTTTTCAAATTAATGAAAACTATTTTTATTTAACGTCATCGTTTATTAAATCTATTAACGTTTTAATTCCGATTAAACCGCAAATACCAACTAATATATATACTATTTTTGATCCTAATGCATCCATTCCGCCGAAGATAGTAGCAACTAAATCAAAATCAAATAGCCCGATTAATCCCCAGTTTAGTGCACCGATGATCATTACAGTTAGTGCTATAATTTGTAATGTTTTCATAATTTTTCCTCCTTTTATACTTATATGATAATCAAAAAAAGATTTTTTATACGTGAATATTAATGATTTTTAACCATATAATTAAATGAAAACAAAAGAGGTGAATTTATGAAAAAGATTTTATTGTTTGTTGTTGCAACTTTTTTTGCATTATGCTTATCAGGTTGCGGAAAGGAAACTGAAAAAACGGTGTTGGAAAAATTATCCAAAAACATTGAAAAAACATCGGGGTATAAATTAGAAGCAGAAATGGAATTAATAAATAATGAGGATTCTTATAAATATGATGTGTCAGTGTCATACCAAAAGAAAGATAATTATAGGGTATCACTTAGAAACCAAACGAATAATCATGAACAAATCATACTAAAAAATACGGATGGAGTATATGTTTTAACACCAACCTTAAATAAAAGTTTCAAATTTCAAAGTAAGTGGCCATACAATAATTCTCAAAGCTATTTATTACAATCTGTAATTAGTGATATGGAAAATGATTCTAAATTAAGTATGAAGAAAAAAAATGGAAACTACGTTTTTACCAGTAAAGTAAATTATAAAAATAATCCAAGTCTAACGCATCAAGAGGTAGTAGTTGATAAAAATTTAGACATAAAACAAGTAACGGTCTATGACGAGGAAGAAAACGTAGGAATAAAAGTAGTGTTTAAACAAATAGATATGAAAGCAAAATTTAAGGATAACTATTTTGTTTTAGAAGAAAACATGGAAGCATGGCAAAGTGCTAATGAAAACGAAACAATAACCAGCTCCAAAGAAGTTTCAAACGTATTAGATGAAGCCGTTTATCCAATGTATTTACCAGAAGGAACGTATTTAGAAACCGAAAAAACGGTTGATATTGATAATGGTTCAAGAAAAATACTTACTTTTGCTGGCGACACACCATTTATGCTTGTGGAAGAACCTGCGGTAAAAGAAGATGAATTATCTGTAATTCCTACCAGTGGAGATTTGGATATTTTTAGGGACTCAGTTGCCGTAATTAGTGATACATCGGTTAACTTTGTAAGCGACGGGGTAGAATATTATCTTGTCTCTAGTGAAATGGAAGTAAGTGAACTTGTTAATGTAGCTAAGTCAATTTCTGTTATGCCGGTTAGTAAATAGTGTTTAAATTATCACCAATTTATGTTAAAATTAAATAGGTGATAAAATGAAAAGTGAAATAAAAAATGGAATAATAATTAGTATAATTGTAGTTTTAGTACTTGCTATTGTGTATTTCATAACCGCAGTATTTATGACTGGTGAAATCGGCGGATCAACCGGTGGTGAAAAAACAGAATCAACGCAATCTAATAGTGCTAGTAATTACGAAAATAAAATTATTGCCGGAAGGGTGTTTAATCAACCAGAAGATAATTATATGGTCATATTGTTTTCTGAAAATGATGCGAGTGATGATTTGAAAAATGCAATATCTAATTACGATAGTGACTCAAAGGATGTTAAATTGTACAAAGTATTATTAAATGAAGCCGTTAACAAATACGTTGTTTCATCAAAAGATAACACTACCCCATCTAGTAGCAAAGATTTAAAAGTTAAAAAAAGCGCTCTTCTAACAGTCTCCTTCGGTTCAGTTACCTCATACTTAACTGATGAAGAGCAAATTATTAACGCACTTAAGTAACTTTTGTTACTTTTTTTCTTTTAATTGTGCTATACTTTTATTATGCGGAGGTTAATATGAAACATGTAAATAATAATGAAAAAAAAGATGAATATATAAACGGTGATAACAATTCTAAGTCCAACTTAAAGGCAAAGCAAAAAAATGACAGCAACGAATCATTAATTCAAAAAAAATCATCAATAAATGATTTTTTAAATAAAAAAACAGATTTTAAAGTTTATGAACTAATATTATTTGCAGTATTGATAATGATGGTTTCGGTATTCTTGACCGTTGTAGTTATGAATGATGTTATAACTAAAAATAAATCAAATAGATATTTAGCCGTAAGCAAAGATTCAAAGTTAGAAGAATTTGAGGAAGTTTATGATTTAATAAACGATTCTTATTATAAAGAAGTAAATAAAAAAACCTTAATCGAAGGTGCAATAAATGGTATGTTAGAGTCATTAAATGACCCACACACAAGTTATTTTAACAAAGCTGAAACAGAGAATTTTAATGAGCTTATGAATGGTTCATATGAAGGCATAGGTGCTGAAATTGCTCTTGACCAAGACGGGAACGTAATTGTTTTTTCGGTGTTTAAAAACTCTCCGGCTTATGAAGCCGGCTTAAAGTTTAACGATAAAATATTAGAAGTAAATTCAACAAGCACTAAGGGTATGAGTACCACTGAAGTTGTTTCTCTTATAAAAGATGAGAATAAGAAAACAGCGGATATAAAAATTGAAAGAGAAGGGCAAACGTTAAATGTAACGGTTGAAAAAAGAGTTATTGAAATCGAATCCGTCGAATCTAAAACGTATAATTTAAACGGTAAGAAGATTGGCTACGTTTTAATTAATACTTTTGCCAATAACACTTATGAGCAGTTTAGAAAGAATGTTGAATCTTTAGAAGAAAAAAACATCGATGGATTAGTAATAGATGTTAGGGGAAATACCGGTGGATATTTACATTCGGTAACTAGTATGCTTGATATGTTTTTACCAAAAGGAACAATAATTTATCAAATATCGGACAAAAAAACAACTTATAAATATAGCGCTACTACTAGTGAATCTAGAAATTATCCAATAGCGGTATTAGTCAACAAATCAAGCGCGTCAGCTTCAGAAATATTAGCGGTATCATTAAAAGAGGCTTACGGTGCGGAAGTCGTTGGGACTTTTACTTACGGAAAAGGAACCGTTCAGACCACCAAGAATCTAACAACCAGTGGGGGCATGATTAAATACACTATTCAAAAATGGCTATCTCCTAAGGGAAATTGGATTAATGATGTTGGTGTTAAACCTACTATTGAAATAGAACAGTCAACGGAGCATGAACAGAACCCAACCGAAGATAATGACGTACAATTGCAAAAAGCATTAGAAGTTATATCAGATAAATAATAGGTTTTTAATAATCTATTATTTTTTTATTTACTTGTTTTTTAATTAAAAAGGGTATAATATTTAAATAACAGGAGATAATTTATGAAAAAAATGAAAATAGGCGATAATTATGCAATCCATTGTTACAAACATGATGGACATATATATAACAGTTACGAATTTTCTGTTTTACTAGATATAAAAAAAGATTACATAGTATTAGGAAATAATAAGGTAAAGGTAACGGAAGAAGACGGAAGAATATGGTATACGAAAGAACCAGCAATTATTTATTATTATAAGAATAAATGGTATAACGTAATTGTTCAATTTAAGAAAAACGACATATATTATTATTGCAACATCGCCAGTCCAACCATTATAGAAGGTAAGGTGATAAAGTATATTGACTATGATTTAGACTTAAGAGGTTTTCCTGATGGAACGTATAAAATTTTAGATGAATCTGAATATGAGTATCATAAAAAGAAAATGAACTATCCCAAAGAGGTGGATATGATTGTAAAGCAAGAGTTAAAAAAACTTATAGAACTATACAATCAAAAGCTTGGTCCTTTTGACATAAAAAAATCTCAAAAATATTATGAAAAATTTATGCTTATAAAAGGTAATAATTTTAAATAGTAAACATATATTAAATAGAAATGATAAAAATTTATTATCATTTTTACCATAATAAATAAGCAAAAAATACGTTTTTGCAAAAAAAAACGAAAAAAAATAAAAAAAATGAAAAAAGTTGTTGACATGCTTATTTGGATGTGGTATATTTTTATTGCGCTTGACAAAAAAGAGCGTAAAAAACCTTTGTAAAACAAGGGTGAAAATGATCTTTGAAAACTGAGCAAAACGTCAAGATTATTTGAGTAGCTAGGAAAAGAACAAACAAAAATTATAAAATATATTTTTTGAGAGTTTGATCCTGGCTCAGGATGAACGCTGGCGGCATGCCTAAGACATGCAAGTCGTACGAGATGGCCCAATGAAGTTTG
>CASEJU010000031.1 GCA_949288335.1 uncultured bacterium
AACAACCTGCTCAAGTAGTAGAACAAACACCAGTGATGAACGAACAACCTGCTCAAGTAGTAGAACAAACACCAGTGATGAATGAACAGCCTGCTCAAGTATTAGAGCAAACACCTGTAATGAATGAACAACCTGCCCAAGTAGTAGAACAAACACCAGTGATGAACGAACAGCCTGCCCAAGTAGTAGAACAAACACCGGTGATGAATGAGCAGCCTATCCAAGCAGTAGAGCAAGCACCAGTGATGAACGAGCCAGCAAGTAATGTTAATGAAACTCAACCCTTACAGCAAGAAGTTGATACTACAGAAAAGCCAAAAACTTCATTATGGGCTAATAATACTAATAATGAACAAATGTAAAGAGTTTAAAAACTCTTTTTTAAATGTTATAATAATAACATGGTGGTAATAATGAACTTATATGATGGAAAAAATAAAGATTTGATTTTTCAAATAAAACTTCTCGAAAAAATATTATTAAAAAACGAAACGTTAAAAAAACTTTTAGATAAGTTAGATGAATATAATTTAGAAAACTATTACGTTGCCGCAGGAGCTATAAACCAAACGGTATTTAATTATTACCATGGTTATCCTCTGGATAGTTTTATTGAGGATTATGACATTGTTTATTATGATAATGATACCAGTTATGAAAAAGAAGATAAAATAATTAAAGATATTTACAACTTGTGTGATGATTTAAACATAAAAATGGATATTAAAAATCAAGCTCGGGTTCATCTATGGTATGAAAATAAATTTGGTCATGCAATTGAAGCTAATTCGTCTGTTGAAGACGCTATAGGGAAATGGGGTTCAACGGTAACTTGTATTGGTGTAAGAAAACAAAAAAATGATTTTATCGTTTTTGCGCCATACGGTTTAAACGACTTATATTCTTTAACCATAAGACCTGTTAAGAAAAATTTTACAAAAAAAGAGTATGATAAAAAGGTATCTAAGTGGAAAAATAAATGGCCAAATATAAACGTCATACCTTGGGATAATAATTAATAAAGTGATATAATAAAAAGGAGATAATATGAAAAAGGTAGTATTAGTTGATGGAAACAATTTATTATTTAGAAGTTATTACGCAACAGCATATCAAGGAAATTTTATGAAAAACTCAAAAGGTTTTCCAACGAATGCATTGTATGGCTTTGTTAACATGATTAATAAAATAATCCATGAAGAAAATCCACAATACATGCTTGTTGCTTTTGATAAAGGAAAGACTTTTAGGCATGATAAATATGAAGATTATAAAGCCGGAAGAATAGAAATGCCTAACGAGCTTAAACAGCAATTTCCGGTCGCCAAAGAAATTCTTACATATTTAGGAATTAAATGGTTTGAAATAGATAACTACGAGGCCGATGACATTGTTGGTACACTTGCAAAAATGATTGATGATGCCGAGGAATATAATGGGTTAATAGTAAGTAGTGACAAAGACTTATTACAACTTATTAGTGATAAAGTTGTTATGAAACTATTAAAATCAAAAGACTACGTAATGATGACCCGTGAAACATTTTATGAAACGTATGGACTTACTCCAGATAAAATGATAGATATAAAAGCATTGCAAGGGGACTCTTCAGATAATATTCCTGGGGTTAAAGGAATTGGTGAAAAAACAGCTTTGAAATTATTACAAGATTATGGTTCTTTAGAAGAAATATATGACAACTCAGCTTATATAAAAGGAGCGGTTGCAACAAAATTAATAAATGGTAGAGATAAAGCCTTTGAAAGTAAAGATTTAGTTACTATTTATAAAGAAGTACCATTGGGTTTTGGATTAGAAGATACAGCTTTAACCGATGGAAATTTAGAATCTCTTAAAAAAATATATGAAAAATTAGAATTTTATTCTTTTTTAAAGAACATGAAAGTTCAAAAAAGACAAGAAAAAATAGATATAATTGAATTAGTAAATACTGATGATTTAAAAAAAATATCATCCCCAGTTAGTATTTATATAGAAGTAGACAAAGCAAATTATCATTTAGCTAACATATTGGCACTTGGACTATATGATGGCGAAAAGTCATACTACGTAAAAAAAGAAATGGTTACTGAAGCACTCAAGGCATTAAATGATGTAGAAAAGTATACTTACGATTTAAAGAAACATTATGTTACTTTAAAAAAGAACGGGTATACTTTAGAAAACGTCTTCTTTGATCCTATGATAGCAGCATATCTTTTAAATTATAACGTAAAAGATGATATAGCTTATTTAGCAAATCAATTTGGTTATGACATTTCTTTTTATGAAGTTATCAGTAAATCCAGTAGTATATCACAAGACGTTTTAAAAAAACTTGTAACAGAAAAAGCAAAATTCATTTATGAAGTAAAACAAGAACTTGAAGAAGAAATGCAAAAAGAAGAATGCACGTATCTTTTCAAAAACATAGAAATGCCACTTTCGGTTGTGTTAGGAGAAATGGAGTACCAGGGAATTAGGGTAGACGTTGACGTTCTAAAAAAAATGAACGTAGAATTAGAAGAAAAGATAAAAGAAATTCAAGAGAAAATATATGAGTTAGCCGGTGAAAAGTTTAATATATCATCTCCAAAACAATTAGGAGAAATATTGTTCGTAAAACTTCAAATAGGAAAAGGTAAAAAAACTAAAAGCGGGTATTCAACGGATAAAGCAATTTTAGAAAAGTACGTTGATAGGCACGAAATAGTCCCACTTGTTTTGGAGCATAGAATGCTTACTAAACTTCAAAGTACCTATGTAATAGGTTTGGAAGGAAATATTTTGGAAGATGGTAAAATTCATACCATATATACACAAACTTTAACAAGAACAGGCAGGTTATCTTCAATAGAACCTAACCTTCAAAACATTCCGGTTAGAACAACTTACGGTAAGCTAATAAGAAAAGCATTTATTCCAGAAGACAACTGCATATTACTCTCTAGTGATTACTCACAAATAGAACTTCGTGTATTTGCTCATTTCTCTAAAGTGCCAAACTGGATAGAGGCATTTAAAAAAGACATGGATATTCACACAAGAACAGCCATGGATATATTTGGTGTAGAAGAAAAAGATGTAACGCCTTTAATGAGAAGGCAAGCAAAAGCCGTTAACTTTGGCATTCTTTATGGAATAAGTAGTTATGGTCTTTCTAGTGATTTAGGTATTTCGGTTAAAGAAGCTAAAGCTTTTATTGATAAATATTTTGAAACATATAGTGGAACAAGAGTATATATGGATAAAGTAATTAAAGATGCGTATGACAAAGGCTATGTTACCACGATTATGAATCGTAAAAGAAGAATTGATGAGCTTAAGAATACAAATTATATGATTAGACAACAAGGTGAACGTATGGCACTTAATACACCTATTCAAGGTTCTAGTGCTGATATACTAAAAAAAGCGATGATTGATATTTATAATGAATTTAAGCAAAAAAATATCAAAAGTAAAATGATTTTACAAGTACACGATGAACTTATATTTAACGTGTTAAAAGAAGAAGAAAAAGAAGTTACTGAAATAGTTGATAGATGCATGGATAACGCTTATAAGTTAGAAGTTCCGCTTAAAGTTGATATTGAAACCGGTATAAATTGGTATGATGCAAAATAAAGATTAGGGGGATTTTTATGCCTGAATTAGCAGAAGTAGAAACAACAAGAAGAGATTTAAGTAAAATAATTGAAGGTAAAGTAATAAATAAGGTGTCAGTTTATTTAGATAAAATAGTTTATAATAAAAAAGAAGAATTTATCAAAAAGATAGAAGGTCAAACGGTAAATAAGGTAAAAAGAAGAGGAAAATGGTTGATTTTTGAACTCGATAAATATTACTTGATTATTCATTTTAGAATGGAAGGTAGATTTTATTATTTGCCAATTGATTCTAAAAAAGATAAACATGATTATGTTATATTTTATTTTGATGATTTTTCACTTCATTATAATGATCCAAGGCTTTTTGGTAAAATGGAAGTTATTGAGAAAAACGAAATTGATGAATTTTTTCTTGATAAAAAATTAGGGTTAGAATACACTGATCCAAAATTAACACCAACGTATTTAAAAGAAAAATTTAAAACACACCATACGGATATTAAAAAAATGTTATTAGACCAAAGCTTTATTACTGGTATTGGTAATATATACGCTGACGAAATATTATTTGCATCCAAAATAAATCCTAAAAGTTATGCAGATAAATTAACTAAACCAAAACTTAAAGAAATAATTGATAATACCAAAAAAGTTTTTGAGCATTCCTTGAAATACAAAGGAACTTATCCGAACGTCGATGGTAATCGTGGTACTTTTGAGGAGCATTTGATGGTTCACATGCGAGAAAAAAAGCCATGTTATATTTGTGGTACGCCTATATTAAAAGAAAAAATAGGTGGACGTGGGACTTATTATTGCCCAAAATGTCAGAAAAAATATAGATAGTGTAAAGAAATTTGACATATATTGTCGTTTGTGCTATAATACCTGTACCAATTGGATATAATATAATGTAAATGTTGTAAACTTTGGTTAATAGTTAAATATGGGGGTTGAAATTATGAAAGGATCATACATTTTTGAATATTTAAACGAAAATGAATTCAAAAAACTTGAGCGTTCAGTAAAAAAGTATAATATGTTAGCTTATAAAAAAATGGTTTTTGAATTCTATCCACAAATAAAGGAAGGTAACTTTTTGGGTAAGTTAGTAAGTGTTAATAGCAAGGAAAACACTAAGAATTATGAACTTAAGTTACCAACCGATGATTTGTTTGTAAGGGTTCACGGAGAGATTGTTTTACATTATTCTGTGTGTGAAAATAGTCACACCATAATTCTTGAAACAATAACACCTGAAACTTTATTATCTGAAGGACACAGACAAGAACTTCAAGCCTACAAAGGTGTAATGATATCAAAAGCTAATCAAGAAAAAGATAAGTTTAAGATAGATTTGCTTAATATGCTTCAAAATGGCGATTAATTTCGTCATTTTTTTAATTTTTTTTAATTTATCATATTGATAATCTTTTAAGAATATGATAATATATAAAAGCAAGTGTTATTTGGACCCTTAGCTCAGTTGGTTAGAGCAATCGGCTCATAACCGATCGGTCGTAGGTTCGAGTCCTACAGGGTCCACCACTTGTGCGGGTGTGGCGAAATTGGCAGACGCGCTAGACTTAGGATCTAGTGGATTTATCCGTGGGGGTTCAAGTCCCTTCACCCGCACCAT
>CASEJU010000032.1 GCA_949288335.1 uncultured bacterium
ATTTATCTTATAACATATGAGTTAAATGAGTTAATTAAGAATTAGTAATTAACTTTTTTTTAATATTGTTGTATAATACCAAAAGAAAATTTACATGATTTACAAGTATAGTTACTTTATCAATAATCTGAAAAGTAAATAGTTTGGACGTTTTTAATTTTTGTGTTAAAATTAAAATAGTGGTGATTTAAAATGCAGGATAAAGTAATAGAAGTATTAAAGATAGTTGCATCGGTAATGATATTTACCGCTGCTTTATATCCGATAGTAAGGTGGATTTGTTATCATGTGGGTGCACTAGACTATCCAAACGAAAGAAAGGTTCATAAAAAACCAATGCCCGTTATGGGTGGCCTTATGATATATTTAGGCTTTCTTTTTGGATATATGCTATTTGCTCCTCAAAACACCCAAATGCTTGCTATTTTAATAGCTAGTTTTATAGTTATTATAACGGGTATTTTAGACGTAATAAAACCGCTTCGAGCAAGGGAAAAATTAGTTGGTCAAATAGTTGCGGCTTGTATAATAGTTTTTTATGGTAAAATTTTATTAAACGATATATCTGCGTTTGGGTTTTACTTTGATTTTGGATGGCTTGCCTATCCGTTAACAATTATTTTTATAGTTGCCTTAATGAACTGTATTAATTTTATTGATGGATTAGATGGCTTGGCAGCTGGAATTTCAACTATCTTTTTTGCAACGATTGGTGTTTTAGCTTTTATATTACATAACATTGGAAGTTTGGAAATAACGATTGCGTTTATAATGATTGGTGCATGTTTGGGATTTTTAATATTTAACTTTAATCCTTCAAAAATATTCATGGGTGAAATAGGCTCAATGTTTTTAGGCTTCATGATAGCAGTTGTTTGTCTTTTAGGATTTAAAGGTGTTACATTAACTTCACTTGTGGTACCAATGATTATTTTAGCTATTCCTATTTTAGATACTTTGTTTGCTATTTTAAGAAGGTTAATTCATCATAAGCCTATTTATGAAGCCGATAAACAGCACCTTCATCACCAACTTTTAAATAAAAAGTTTTCTCAAAGAACAACGGTTTTAATAATATACGCAGTAAGTATTTTATTTTCGTTAGCATCTATTTTTTACGTTTTAAAAGATAGAAAAATTGGTACGATAATATATGTTATTTTACTAATTTTAATAACATGGGTTGTATTAACGACTGATATTTTAACTGATAATGCAAAAATAAATTTAAAGCACATTAAGTTTGTTAAAAGAAAAGAAAATAAGAAAAATTTGACAAAACATAAGTAATTATGGTATTATATCCCCACTTAAAAAGGAGGGGGAAAAATTGAAAGTAACGGATTTTACTTTAAAAAAGATGTGTGAGGATGTTTTTGGTTTGGATAAAAACTATACATTAAAAGATTTAAATGATGCTTACCAAAACGCCGAATGCGAAAATTTTACACTGAAAAAGGATGCTTATTTCTTTTTGAAAAAACAATTAGAACAAAACGATAAAAAAGTTAACATCAGTTTTCCAGATGATTATATTAGCGTTAATAACGCTTTGGAAGCTTTGAAGTTAAGGATAATTTTTAAATATATGTGTACCATGACAACGGAAGAAATGATAAAAGAAAAAGGAAAACTAAAAGGTGAATTATCAGAATTTGATCTTAATGATAAAACCAAGTTGGATTATTTTTCTAATTGGAATAAGTATGATGCTTTAAAACATTATTTAGACTCTGAAGATAAAAAAATAAAGAAATTATAAAATTAATGTAATTGTGTACATTAATTTTTTTTATGTTATAATATGTTTATATAATAGCAAGGAGGGAAATGAAGTGAATAATGAGGAGTCTAAAATAAAGTTTTATAGCATAGATGGAAATAAAATAGATGATTTAAGCACAAATGATGAAACATTGGTTATTAACGAAGAAAAAAAGGTGAAAACATCAACTGGTTTTGATAAGGCTTTAAAGATAGTAATTGAAAAAGATATAAATGTTTTATCAAATAAACTAAATAAAATAATTAGTGAAATAACCAAAAGATTAGTTGTTTTAAACGTTACTATTAATTTATCTAATAATATAAATGATATTGATAAGATAGTTGATGAGGTTGATAAAATAGTTAGTGATTTGATAATTAAAAAAAGTAGTATTAAAATAGGAATCTTTTCTTCTAATAAAAAAGAAAAGAAAAGTCAAATAAAAAATTTAGATGATGCCATTAATTTTGTCTCTAAATGTCAAAACGAGCTTATATCAATAAAAAAAGAATATTGCAAATTAAAAGAAAGAAACGAAGGGTTAACAGGTTTTGAGTACGAAGAAGAAGAAAAAAACGAAGAAAAAAAAGAGGCCGACCCGTTAGAAAGAACGATTAATTTTTATATGACAAAGGAAAATTAATACCTGGGGAAATAATATGAAAGTACTTTTATATACACAAAACGAACGAATGATTGGAAAATCTGGTCTTGGTAAAGCTATAAAACACCAGATGAAAGCCTTAGAAGATGAAAACATCCCTTATACAAAAAATCCTAAGGATGATTATGATATTCTTCATATAAATACGTATTTTCCTAAATCATACCTTTTAGCTAAAAAGGCTAAAAAAATGGGTAAAAAAATAGTTTATCATGCTCATTCTACACAAGAGGACTATAAAAATGGATTTATTTTAGCTAAACAGACTTCCAAATTATTTAAAAAGTGGCTAATAAAATGTTATAGCCTAGGTGATGTTATAGTAACTCCCACCCCTTATTCAAAAAAGCTATTGCAAGGCTATAAAGGGCTTGAAAATAAAAAAATCTATGATGTTTCAAACGGTATTGATTTAGATTTTTTTAAGCACGATGAGAAGTTAGGCGCTGAATTCAGAAAAAAATACGGCTTTAAAAAAGAAGATAAGGTTATCTTTGGTATAGGCCTTTATATAGAAAGAAAAGGTATTGTAGATTTTGTAGAACTTGCTAAAAGAATGCCACAGTATAAATTTATTTGGTTTGGCTATAGTCCGTTAATAGTTGCAACAAAACCAGTTAAACGTGCGGTTAAAACAAAGCTAGATAACCTTATTTTTGCTGGATACGTTGAACCTAAAATGATAAAAGCAGCCATGAGCGGAGGCGATTTATTTATTTTTCCTACGTTAGAAGAAACTGAAGGAATCCCAATAATTGAGGCGCTAGCCTGTAAGTGTAGTGCAATAGTTCGTGATATTCCAATATTTGATTATTGGCTTGAAGATGGTAAAAACGTGTATAAAGCCAAGAACTTGGATGATTTTGAAGAAAAAATAATTTTATTTTTTCAAGGTAAGTTAGCTAACTTAACTAGTGAAGGATACAAAGTAGCTAGGAAAAAAGATATAAAAGACGTTGGAAAAAAATTAAAAAAGATATATGAAAGTTTATAAAAACAAAGGCGATTGCCTTTGTTTTTTAGATGATTTAAAATATTTAAGGATAATAAAAAGAAGTAATATATATTTCTCATATTTCCCTTATTGCTTAATTATAATATAAAATTGTAAAAATTAATCATACCCATTATTTGATATAGTATTTTTCTTATGCTAGTATCGCTCCTTTCACTTTGTATTACCAAAGCATCTTTACTAGCATACTTCGACTATATCAGAATAACATATTTTAAAAGAATAAGAAAGTAAAGTTTAACAATTTATTTTTTTATTTTAATTTTGTGTAAAGTAAAAAAATCATTTTCTAAAGTTACAATTATTATTACAACTTTTATTAAATAATAAATTTAGTAGCCAAAGTATTATAAATATTGGTAAAAAAAGGACAAACATAATAATGAGAAGCGGTAGTGTTAAAATAAATAATAAATACAATATAAAAATCATAATACCATCTCCTATTAAATTAGATGATAATAAAAAATATGTGCTGATAATATAAAACTATATATTTAATAAATAAGAAATGTTTTATTTCATATTTATTAAATATATGTTATACTTTAATTAGTTGTTTGGAGGTAAAATGATGAATAATGAAGTTCCACGCCATGTTGCTATTATAATGGATGGTAATGGTAGATGGGCACAAAAAAGAGGTTTAAAACGTACCAAAGGTCATCAAAAAGGGGCTGAGGTTTTAAAAAAAATATCAGAATATGTTTATGATAAAAAAATAAAAGTGTTAAGTGTTTTTGCTTTTTCTACCGAAAACTGGAAAAGAGATAAAGAAGAAGTAGATTATCTAATGGATCTTTTTATTAAAGCGTTTAGGAAAAATTTTGAATCAATAAAGAAAAAAGGAGTTAAAATTGTATTTTCCGGATTAAGGAATAAATTAAGTAGTAAGGTTTTAAATACCATGGACGAAATGGTAAATGAAACTAAAAATAATAAAAATGGAATTTTTAACATATGTCTAAATTACGGTGGACAAGATGAAATAGTAGAAGCTACAAAAAAGATTGCAAAAGAAGTACAAAATAAAGCATTAGATATATCAGAAATTAATCAGGAAGTAATAAATCAAAACATGTTTAATGATTTACCACCTATTGATTTAATGATAAGAACTAGTGGTGAATACAGAATAAGTAATTTTATGCTTTGGCAATTAGCGTACGCAGAATTATACTTTACGGACGTATTATGGCCGGACTTTAACGAAGAAGAATTTGATAAGGCACTTAATTCATTTGGTAAAAGAGATCGAAGGTTTGGTGCCATAAAGAAATAGAAATATTTCTTTTTTTTATTGATTTAAATTATGCAATAAAAAAGTAGAAACAAAAGTTTCTACTTAATGTATCCGTTGGTTTTAAATCTTTCTATCGTTTCTTCTTTTGAAATTTCTCCAACTATTCGGTTTAGGGTTGTTTCTTCTTCTCCTTCCGTTATAAACGCAACCGTAGGAGTACCACTTATGCTTATGTAAGTTTTAAATTCACTGTATTCTTTATCCGATAACTTACTGTTATCTAATTGATATATAGTTATGTCATATTTATCTAAAACACTTTCCAAAGTAGGTTTATAAGAAGCACAGTGAATGCAGCTTTCGTTTCCTACGTATAATGCAAAGGTTTCTTTATTTGCCATTTTTTCTTTAAATTCATCTAAACTTATCTCTTTTATGTGATTACCACCGGAAGAACAGCCAGTTACTGTTATTGTAAGCATAAATACAATTAATAAAATTTTTAATATTTTCCTCATTTCTATCACCCATGTTAATTTTATCATCTATTAATAAATTTAACAATAACTAAATAGTTTACTTTTACTCGTTAAACCGTTATAATTGTATTAGTAGGAGAGTGAACAATGAAAAAAATTTTAGAATATTTAAAAGATAAAATATATTACATATTGGCAGCAACCGTTTTAATTATAATTATTCTTATAATTATAAACGCATGTTCTAATAAATCTGGAAATAGTTATGAAGAAATTGAGCAAGATATGGTAAAGGCTGCCAAAGAGTATTATGCTAATCATAAAAATAATTTACCAAAAGAAGAAAACGGAACCGTAACGGTTACCGTTGGTACGTTAGTTGATGAAGAGTTGATAGAAGAGGTTATAGATCCAAGTGATAGTAGCCAAACATGCTCTGGGCACGTTGAAGTAACCAAAGTAGGGAAAGATTATTCTTATATACCATTTTTAACATGTAAAGGTAATTATGAACCAAAATATTTAATAGACATAATAAAAGACGTTAAAAAAGATGAGTACGGAAATGGTGTTTATGAAATTGGTGGTGAGCTAGTATATAGAGGAGAAGATGTAGATAACTATGTACAATTTAATGATCAATTATGGAGAATAGTAAAAGTAGATACCGAAGGTGATATAAAACTAGTGTTAGCTAATTATACAGATGAAAGTTACGTTTGGGATGATTCATATAATCCAGAAGAAGAATCTGAATCAGGTATAACTACAGATTATTTGCATACGGATATAAGGAAATCCTTGAATGAATATTATGACCAAAATTTTACAACGGATAGTAAAGCGAAAATTGTATCTAAAAACTTATGTGTTGGAAAGTATGCAGAAGAAGATGCTTTTAGTGTCGAAAAAGAATGTTCGATGGTTAAGGAAAATGAAAAAATCGGATTACTTACCGCTAGTGATTATAAAAATGTTAGTTTAGATGAGAATTGTAAAAATATTACTAATAGTGAGTGTATGAATAGAAATTATTTAGCTAATAATGATGAAATAAATACATGGCTTTTAAATTCTTCTTCTGAGAACAGTTATCGAGTTCTTTATTTGTTTGGCACGATAAGTGATTCTTCGGCAAGTACGGACAGAAGAATAAATCCGGTAATATATATAACTGGTAAATCAGTTGTAGCGGAAGGCACCGGAATGAAAGATAAACCATTTATAATAAAGTAGGTTTGAAATTGTGTAAAAACATTATTATTGTAATTGACAATTTAATGAAAATAGTTTAATATTATTTTAGATAAAAGTAAGGAGGACTTAGTTATGGAAATATTAGCTGCTGTATGTGAAGAAGTTGCAGTACAAAGAGTTATGGGAATCGTTAAGCTTATAATGAACGTAATTTGCATCGTAGTACCAATTGTTTTAATACTTTTAGGATCTTTTGATTTATTTAAAGCTGTTACTGCGGGTAAGGATGATGACATAAAGAATAAGCAAAAAACACTTATCAAAAGGGTTATTGCGGGTGTTATAGTATTCTTAGTTCCTACAATCGTTACCATTTTAATGAACTTAATAGGTGCGGATGATTGGAAAGCTTGCTGGAACGGAGCACGAGATGATTTTCAGGCACTGTTTAATTTAGAAGACAAAATACAATGATAATAATGGTTGTTTAAACCATTATTTTTTTTATTAAAAAGGTTTTATTTTTCTTAAAAAAATGTTATTATGTATTTATGATGATAGAGTGTATATAAAATATGAGGTGTATGTATGAGAAAAATAAAAACGTTTTTACTTTTGATGGTAGCCACTTTTAGTTTTTGCATTGGAGTAAGTGAATTTAAAGCAGAAGATTTACCAACGTGTAATATTGGATACATAGATATGACTAAAGGAATTAATGATGTAAGAGGTTATGGTACAATTCAGGTTAAGAATGGTTCATGGGATAATACAACAGCTACAGGTGCTCAAATATATTCTTGCCCATCAACTGGAAGTTGCTCTTTATGGACTGTATGGAGAAAAGAAAGAAGTTTTTATTTTGAAGCTAGAGTTCCAAGGGGTAAAATATTAAACGTTAGATATAGGTTTTATAAAGATACTGATGGAAAGAAAAATACCAGAGATGAAGCGATATGCAACGGGGAACTTCCAGCTTCAATCGATAATAATGAAGGTACTGTAACTGTATTTTTTAATTTAACTAATGGGAATCTTGAGTCAGTAGAAATTTGGGTTGATTATGAAGATGAAAATGGAAAAAGAGATACATTAAATACATCTAGATGGGTAGGAAAAAAAATAGGTGATGGGCAATCTCAAGTTGTCAATATTCCAACTGATTCTAATACCACAAAACCAACGTCAAAACCACCTGCTCAAAGTGGATCTATGTGGGGCGATGACGGAGCGGCTTATGGTACTTCTGAAAACTCGAATGGTGATGGGAAGTTTCATACCGGCGGCGGAGCTATTAAACACACTGTAGATGATTCTGTTAGCACTGCTACTGCTTGTACAAGTATTAATTCATTATTTGAAGAGTTTTGGCCATACGTTATGGTTATAATTCCAATTTTGCTTATTGTTATGATATCGATAGATTTCTTTAAGGCGATGATTGCCGGAGATGATGATGCGATTAAAAAATCTGGTACTAATACTGTTAAAAGAACGATTTCGGCTATTATTTTGTTAATGCTTCCCGTAGTATTAGAAACAGTTTTTGATTTATTTGGAATAGATATATGCTTATAAGGAGGAATTTAAATGCAAATATTATTTAGTTGGTTGGATCCTCTAAGAACAATATTAATGTTTATAGATAGTATTGCCTTTGCTTTTTTAGACAATGCTTATAACGTTGTAATTGAACTTTCTGACGCACGATTATTAAATCATGATAAAATAAAAAATATAACGGTTAGTTTGTATGTGTTGATAGGAATTGTTGCATTCTTTAGGGTGGCTTTGGTATTGGTTAACTCCATTATAGATCCTGAAAAATTAAACGAAGAAGGCAAGGGTTTAAGCAATATCTTCTTTAGGGTTGTTGGTATGATTATTTTGCTTGCTGTAACACCTTTTTTATTTGATGCTTCTTACTATTTAACTAGTAAATTGGTCAGTTCGAAAACAAATGATAATGTAATATTTTCTATTTTTTTAAGTGATAAAATGGCTATGGGAGGCAATCAAGATGGAGAGTATAATGCTGGTAAAGCGTTACAAAACATAGTATTATCATCTCTTATAACAATAAATAAAGACGTTTTAGTAAATAAAGGAGCAACTTGTAGAATAGACGATGATGGTGTTGTTACAACAGTTGATGGCAATACTGGGCAACTTAGTGATTTAACGGCGGACAATTCTCTTGGCTGTGGATATGTCCCTGTTAAATGTGTTCCACAAGGTGATGATGGACAATGCCAAAATTATGGAGGGTTTTTTCCTGATACGTCTATATGTAAAGGAGAATGCATAAATGCGATTAATACATATAATGAAGACTATTTAAATGAAGATATGTCACCATTATCTTTATCGGGTCATGCAAATGTTACTGCCAAAATAGATGGTGAGGATGAATATGTATATGATTATATGGTAATAGCTACTACGGCTGCTGGTGTATTTATCACGTTTGTTATAGTGTCATTTGGGATAGATATCGCAATAAGGTTATTTGAATTGTTTGTACTTGAAATAACTTCACCATTTTTCATTGCAACGTTTGTTGACCCTAAATCATCAGAATCCGGGCCATTTAAAAATTGGCTTTCGGCGGTTGGAAAAAGTTATGTTTCATTATTTATAAAATTATTTATTCTTGCTTTATTTACATATCTTTTAATGATATTAAATGAATTTAATATGTTTAATGATTTAGATGTTAATGGTTTAACACAAATATTTGTTGTTATTGGATTATTAATATTTGTTAAAAAAGCACCTAAATGGATTAATGAATTACTTGGAATTAAAGACGGTGGTATGGGTGGTTTATGGACGCCTAAAAATCTTGCCGCGGGAATGCTTGGTGCTGGTATGATGACAAAAGCAGCACGTGGTGCTGTTGGTGGTGGATTAGCAGCTGGTAAAAATATAGCTGCTTTAGCAAGGAATAGACGGGCTAATAAAAGAGATTATAAGAAAGCGTTGGAAGATGACAGAAAGAGTTTTATTGCGTCTAAGATGGCTGATTTAAAAAGGAAAAATCCAAATATGACAAGCCAAGAAGCAAGAACGTTAGCTCAAAGAGCATATGAACAAGAGCAAAAGCAAAGAGCTAAGGCTTTAAAGAAAGATTTCAATTTAAATGCTGGTTCATCTGCTTTGCAAGTCGGTAGTGCTCTATTTAATGCTGCGGGTTCATTTAATGCCGCTGCGAAAGGCGATAAATTATCATCAGCTTTAAAAACAGCTAATGATAGGTCAAATGCTTATATAGGAAGTAAAGGTCTTAGGGGTGATTCTATTATAAGTAAAGCTAAGGATAAAGTTACTGGTATAGGTGCGGATATTAATGATGCTGCTTTTGGTAATGCATATCAAAGAAAAGAAAGAATTGAAGCTATTGAAAAGGCTAAAAACGAAAGAGAATGGCATAAAGATGGCGTTGGAATTAATAGCAAGAAAGCTTTTGCTGAAGCTATAGAAATAAAAGGTGGTAAAATTGCTGCTAATGAAGAAGATGCATTTGTTGTAATGGGAGCAAAAAAAGCTGGCATAAGTGCGGATGCTATAGCTTATGATGCTAATGGCAACTTAACTATTAATGGTGCTGCTATTTCTGATAAAGATAAAAATAGCTATATTAATAAAATTGCAGATAACTTAACCGATTCTGGATTTGCACATTATGCTGAAATGTACAATGGCGTGCAAACCAACTCTTTAAATGAATATCAAAGTAATATGCAGCAGATGCAACAAATGTCTTCAGTGATGTCATCCTTACAAGATTCCATTTCTAAGACTTTTGGCAAATTTGAAAGTAATTTTGGGGATATAGTAAAGAAAGGTTTCTCTTTAAATGCATCAGATGGGTCACTTAACGTTAAATTGGATGACGGAAGTATCAAGAAGATAACCAAAGATAATTATAAAAGTGAAGGTTTTGATAAAGATACAGCAGAACGTTTAGAAAGTTTCTTTGGCGATTCTGAATATAGTAATTTACCAACTTTTATACAACAATATAATCAAAATTCAGTAAATTTAAGTGCATATTCTGATAGACAAGAACAGTTGGCACCTATAATCCAAGGAGCAAAATTCATTGTTGATCCATCAACCGGTAGAATGAAAAGGGATTCTGAAGGAAATCCTGTTGTTGATAATAATGCTGCAACTTTATCTGGTATGGAAAGTAAATTTGCAAGAGAAACGTCAAAGATTAAAGAGAAGATTGAATTTATAGAAAAAAAGCAAAAAGATGACAATAAATCTGGAAGTTAGAAAGGGGATAAATTATGGAAGGAAATCAGTATTTAATTGCGGCTAACACGAAAAGAGGGCAGCTAATATTTAATATATTTAGGCCCGTTGATTTATACATAGCAATCGGCGGTACGGCTGCAACAATAATTTTATTTCTAATATTTAGGCCTGATACACTATTTCTTACTATATTAGTACTACTACCAATTTTAGTATGTGCATTCTTAGTAATACCAGTGGCTAATTATCATAATATACTTTGTATATTACAAAACATTTATAAATTTTATATTAGTGAAGGGCAAGAATTCAAATGGAAAGGATGGTGTGCTAAGTATGAGTTCAAAGACTAGTAGTGGTACTACTGAAAGTTTTGTTCCCGTTAAAGCTATCATAAATAATATGGTAGAGCTTGATAATGGTGAAAAAGTAGTTGGTATAAAGGTTTATCCTAAAAATATATTTATAATGGATGATAATGAGCAGTTTAATGTTATTGATAGGTTGAAAGATTTCTATAACACACTTGATTTTGAGTTTTGGCTTGTTATTGCAGATAGACCAGTTGATATATCGGTTTATATAGCACAGTTGCAAATGCAGTATAATGAAGCTAAAGACCCTGTTATAAGAAAGCTAATTAATGAGGATATGAATAAAGCTAATGATTTTAATGATACTGTTTCTGATGTTGAGTTTTACTTCTTATTTAAAGAGAAGAACGTTGAAATGATACAAAAAAAGATTAGGCTTATGATTAACGGGCTTGCTAATGCAGGACTTGTTTCTAGTCAAGCTACTAATGATGATTTAAGAAGTATATTGGATAACTTCTTAAACGGTGGCACTACTTATGAATTTGGGACGGTGATGGCATAATGGCAAACATAAATATAAAAAAAGAATTAGCTCCTAAAGGGTTAGATTTTAATCCATCAGATTTTGTTATAAGTGATAAATGGTGCACTATTTTAACAGTTGTATCATATCCTAGATGGATATCTCCTGGATTCTTATCTGATTTAGCCACTAGTAATGGTATAAAGGTGGTTATTAAACATATTCCTCTTCCTTTTAGTGTTATGTCAAAAATGCTTAATAAACAGTTAGCTGAGTTAAAAGAAGCATATGAAAAAGAAAGGGATAAAACATCTCAGGAACAATTAAGGCAAGATTATGATTCTTTAAATGATTTTATTCAAATGATTGTAACCAATCAGTCTAAAATATTTGATTTTCAAATGCATATAGTTATAACCGCTAATAATAAAGAAGAACTAGAGACTAAAAAAATACAAATTAAAAATTATTTGTTATCTATGGAATTAAGGGCAATTCCTTTAATGTTTGAGCAAAAACAGGTATTAAAATCAATTTTGCCAATTTTTCCAAAGCAAAGAATTGAAGAACAAATAGGAACACCGATAACATCACCTACGATTGCTGCTATGTATCCTTTTATCTTTGATAGTTTAAAGGATCCCGGACCGTCGTGTCTTCTTGGAACTGATTTTTCAGGGGGTGTTGTTTTATTTAATCAATTCTTATATCAAATAAGAAATGAGTTTAACAGAAATAATGCTAACATGATTATTTTAGGTACTTCTGGTTCTGGTAAGTCAACGGCTGCTAAGCTTCTTTTAAGAACTTATGTTAGAAATGAGTATAAAGTTGTTGCAATAGACCCAGAAGGTGAGTTAGAAGAAATGGCATCTAGAATGCGTGGAGACTTTATTGACCTTGGTAAAGGTGGAGAATTCGGTATGATAAATCCACTAGAAGTTATTTTAGAGGCTGATGAAGAGGAGTTAAAAGAAGGTTTAGGGTATACTGTTTTAACTAAAACTTTACAATTTTTAAAAGCCTTTATGAAGTATTATGACCCTGATATTACTGAAGATATACTAACTATGTTTTCTGAAATGGCTCAACTTACTTATCAAAGATTTGGCATATCATTTCAATCTGATTTTTCTCATTTAACATCACAGCAGTATCCAACTTTTTCGGATTTATATGAAACGCTTCAAAGAAGATTAGAGGCATATGGAGATCAGGTTACTCATGAAAAAGATATATTAGAAAGACTGGAGTTAAAAATAAGGCCTTTAGTTAAAGAGTTAAAGTTTTACTTTGATGGACACACAACAATTCATCCACAGTCTAAATTTATTGTATTTAATATAAGAGATTTAATGAATGCTGATGAAAACATAAGAAATGCACTATTTTTCAACATTTTAAAATATGCATGGAGCCACTGCTTAGACAGTTCTATAAATACTGTTATGATGGTAGACGAAGCACATATGCTTTTAAATAGTAAAAATAATATTGGAGCGGATTTCTTAGCACAAATACAAAGACGTGCTAGAAAATATAACAGCGGAACTGTTATAATTACGCAGCAACCTAGTGATTTTGCGGATCCTGCGGTTATAACTCAAGGCAAAGCAATATTTGATAATGCATCATACTATCTAGTAATGGGACTAAAAAAACAAGCTGTTGAAGACCTTGGATTATTAATAGATTTAAATGATCAAGAAAAAGAAAGTATTAAAAGATATGGACAGGGTGAAGCTTTGTTTGTTTGCGGTAGTAGAAGAATGCGTATAGATGTTTATGTTACTGAAGCAGAACTTGATTCATTTGGTGATGGTACTAATTTGTAATAAAAGAACACATGCTGTTCTTTTATTTTTTTTTATGATATGTTATAATCAGTTTATATTAAGATAGTATTGATTGGTTGGTGGTGAATTTATGCCAGAAGATAAAGAAAATAACTTGAATTCTAAAGAAGAAGATATTGAAAGTCTAGATTTTGATGATGGTAAAATAGAGAATGTAAAATTGAATTTGGAGATTAAACCAAAAAAATTTACTGTTGAAAATTTAGATTTTAATGCATCTGGTGATAATACACCGTCTAATTCTGATTCATCGTCTTCTACTGATTCTATGAATAATGATACGCCATCTAATGATAAATCGTCTAGTTCAAGTAATGCAAAAAATAATAATAGTGATAATTCATCTTTAGATTCTAATAATCAAATGAATGAAGATATGCCAGCTGATGCTGGTGATACACGAAACACCCAAGCAGATACTAATCAAGACGAGCCTGGTGATGCTTCTAATAATAATTCTGAATCTTCTTCAGCGGACAATAAAGATGATAAAGAAACAAATAAAGAAAATAAACCTGATTCTAATGAAAAAAAAGAAGATGACGATAAGAAAAATAACACAGATAATAAAAATGATGAGAATAAAGATAAAAACAATAGAGAAAATAACGAGGGTAACCAAAATAACAAAGGTAATGAAAAAAATGATTTAGATAATAAACCTAATGAAAAACAAGATAATAAAAATACTGAAGAAAATAAGAAACCGGATAATAAAAATAAAGATGATAAGCATGATTCTACCGGTGGTAATACCCGTAAAGGCTCACAAGGAAATAAACCTGATAAAAATAGTTTAAAAGATAAAAGGAATAACAGACCTAAAAGTCCAAAAGATTTTGCAGATAGGGCTAAAAACGGGATAAAAAATGGTGCTAAAAATAGATTTAATAATAGTAAGGTAGGACAAGCTGTAAATAAAGCAAAACAAGCAGCTCAAAAAGCAAAAAAAGCAGCTAAAAAAGCAAAACAGACCATAAAAAAAGTAAAAGAAGCTAAAAAAGTTGCTACAATGATTAAAATATTATTATCTTCTAAGGTTATACTTATAACTTTAGGATTATTAGTAGTTTTGGCATTGCTTATTGCTGTGGTTAGTTTCTTTATTTCAGGTTCACCTTTAGTTGGAGGAGATGTTAACAATGAAGAAAATTATAGTAAGTATTCAGAAGTAGACCAAAAAACCATAGACAAATTAAATACTATATATGAGAAGTATCCTAATGGTGATGCTGCTCTTGCAATGGTTACAGCTATATATCCTTATATGGAGGAATTACATAATGGTAATGTTAATTCGTTAAAATCAAATAATAATCCAGATGATTACGAGGATTCCGAGGATGAAGATAATTCGGAAAATAGTGATGGTACTAGTGACGAAGATTTAACTTCTGATGATGATATGGAAGATACGCAAGATAACGAAAGTGATTTAACGGCTGATGATCCTTATTTAGAACTTCTTAGAAGTTGGACTTTTAGAACGTTTAAGTTTAAAAAACTATTAAAATGGACAACCGAAGGGGAAGAGTCATATAATAATAATTTAAAAAATAAATATTTTAAAAGTGATAAAGGTTATAAGTCGATGTTTGATGGCGTGGAAGATGAAGCTGCTTTAGCAGATGCAATTATTAGTAATTTATATGATTTAAAAGATGATTTTGAAGGATATTTCTTTGAAATATGTGTTACTAATACTAGCTTTGAATCAGCTGGTTCTGTTACTGTGGATGAAATTCTTTATTCTCCAATATATGTTGACGTAAAAATGCCTGGATGTGGTGATTTGAGTTCATGCTCGGAAAGTTATTATGATACGCCGATAACACTTGAAAAGTATGTTAAGGGTGTTGTCTACGAAGAACTTGGATCTTCAGATAATTTAGAACAAATAAAAGCACAGATGGTTGCTGCTAAAAGTTATGCAATATCAAGACATTTAAATAATATTGGAGTTATGGATGATGGTTCTCATGTAATACAAATACTTTGGTCAACAAGAGACCAAGATTATTGTGATTATGAAACAGGTTGTATGGACGTTAGTGAAAATTATGGATATAATAGTCCAGATGATAGTTTGTATAAACATTATGCCAATCGGGAACCAGCAAGTGCTGAAAAAGTAGCGTTATATGATCAAGCGTGGGAAGAAACTAAAGACTATTACATAATAGACTCTAATAATGTAACAAGGGGAAGTTACATGGATACGTGTGAAAAAGGAACATGTATGGCTCAGTCAGAATTAGAAACTATAACTGATATGGATTATCAGTCAATACTTAAATATTTTTATACTGATTATTCTTTTGCAATAATAGAAGGTAATCATGCTACAGCTCTTGTTGGCTCAACAACCGAGCTTTGTGGAGAAGATGTATCAGGTGGTATTCCTGATAGTGAATTTAAGTTCTATTACCAAACGGATTATCCAGATGTTACATTCTGCGGATTAGATTCTGTTGCTGGATGTAAATCTGAAGGCGGAGAAAATACGATATGTACATCGGGTTGTGGTGTTACGTCTTACGCAATGGTAATAGCAACATTATCAGACACAGAAGGAAATTTTGATCCAATTGCAGCAAATGATGAAGCTACGGCATCAGGTTCATGCAGTGCATCAGGAACTTCTAATGGATTATTTACCAATATTGGTAATAATCATTCCGGATTTAC
The DNA here is from genome assembly GCA_949288335.1 of uncultured bacterium. Taxonomy (GTDB): domain Bacteria; phylum Bacillota_I; class Bacilli_A; order RF39; family UBA660; genus Aphodocola. The sequence continues at coordinate 16,017 of CASEJU010000032.1, forward strand.
GGTTGAACAACTATCCGTAACCAAAGAGGGGGCTAGTAAAGTTTTATCAGTTTTACAAAATGGTGGAGTAGTAGTTGCAAACGTTCAAAAACCAAGTCCGTTTACTGAAGGTGGACACTGGATTGTAATAAGAGGATTAACATCAGACGGTGGTGTAAAAGTAGCAGATCCTAACAGCGAGAGTATTACAATGAGTAAGGCTTATGATATAAATGAATTTATCGACAAAAATTGGCTTGTAGATGAAGATGGTACAACGCATTCTTGGTTTGCAATATATGGTCCTAAGTCAGAACAATATAAATATGCTGCAGGTGAAGGTGTTGCAACGGGAACATTAGGTTATCCTGTAGAAGGTGTTACTGGTTGTGATGCATCCGATTATCCAAATTATTCTTCCAGCGGTGGTTATCACGGCGGAACTGATATAAATAGTGATGTCGGTGCAAGTGAAGGCATGAATATTTTAGCAGCGGATGGTGGAACCGTTAAAACGGTTAAGAACCTTGACTATTCATACGGTAGTCACGTAATAATAGATCATGGTAATGGATATACTACTTTATATGCTCACATGCAAAACGGCTCTATCGTTGTTAAGGAAGGAGATTTGATTGCCAAAGGACAGTTAATTGGTAAACTTGGTTCTACTGGTAATTCATCTGGACCTCATTTACACATAGAATTAAGGATAAATAACAGTCATAAAAATACGCTTAATCCTTGTAATTATATTGGTCAAAATAAATCATACGTAAGTCAGTAGCGAGGAGGAGAAGATGAAAAAATTTTTCTTGTTTATTGTCTGTTTGTTGTTATTAACAGGCTGTAGTGCATCTATAACAAACTCAGTAAATAATGATGGAACGGTTTTAGAAACCGTCGAAATAAGTGAATATATTAGTAATGTTAATTTTGAAGATCAAACTTCCCAAGAATTAGCAGATGATTTATTATCAGTTTATTCGGATACGTTAGATGAAGAAGGATACAAATATTCTTCTTCGGTAACTGATTCTGAAATTATTGTTACATTAACTAAAGAATTTAGTGATATATGTAGTTATTTTAATAATTCATTATTTGTTAAGACTTCTTCAAATAATTTATCTTGTGTAAATAAAAATGGTAATTATGAAATAGAAGGAAACATTAGCTATTTTATATGTGGTGATGATTGTATGGAGCCTCCTTCTATTGATAACGCGACTCTTACAATTGATTTGAACAAAGAACCAATAAGTTCAAATGCTAATACGGTAAGTAAAAATAGTTATACTTGGAATTTTGATTCTTCATCTGATACTAAATTAGAATTAACTGTTAAGAATAATGATCCAATTTTAAACAGTATGGTAAAAAATATATCACCAACAACTTGGGTAATAGTAGGTTTGGTTATAGTATTTATATTTCTTTTGATTGGATTTATATTATATAAGAAATATAAAAATAATAGAATTGATTATTAGAAGGTGATTTTTATGAATAAACTTAAAATTATAGTTTTAATAATTTGCACTATGTTTATATTATCTGGTTGTACGGTAAGGGGTGAGGTTACTTTAAATCCTGATGGTACGGTAGAAGAAAGTGTGTCTGTCTTAGCGAATACTCGTATTTTTGAGTCAGATGCCTATTCTAAAGAACAGTTAATAGATTCTGCCGTAGAAGAGCATAGCGCGGTACTTGATTTTAAAAAGTATAGTTATGATTATGTTTTAGGTGATGAACTATCTGGTGCAAGGGTATATAAAACATATGATAATGTATGTGATTATTTTGGTAATTCTGCTTTTAATCAGTATGTGTATAAATATATGGATTGTACGGAAACTGATGATTATTATGAGATAAAAAACGCAACTAATTATATAACATATTGTTCTAATTGCAGTGATTGGCCAGCACTTGATGATGTTGAATATAAAATAAATCTTCCGGTAAAACCAGTTGAACAAAACGCGGATGAAATAGATGGTAATACATATATTTGGAAATATGATGAAAATACTAATAATAAAAACTTTTATCTTAAATTGAGTAAAGCATCATTAGAACAAAGTAAAGAAAACTACGAAATTAATCAGGCGAATAAGAAAAAAAATAATGTTGCATTAAGTGGTATAGGTA
>CASEJU010000033.1 GCA_949288335.1 uncultured bacterium
TAGTTATTATAGATATTTAAATGAGAGTAGAAAAGGAAATATGTTAGGTTTTATAAAATTTTTCTTACAATGTATTATTGATCAATGCAATAATTATATTGCAAAAATAAATAGAATAAAGCAAATTTATATTAATGATATGAAAAAAATAAGTGAATTAAATAGTACTGCCGTATATAGAATAATGCCAGTAATTATGAAACAAGTAGTTTTTACTAAGAAAGAAGTAGTGGAAGAATCAGGAGTATCAAGAAATACAGTATCTAATATTATATATAAGTTATTAGATATGGGAATTTTAGTTCAAGATTCAACTTATGCAAAGCTAAGTTATAGATATGATGAGATATATAATGTATTTGTTGGAAGAGAATTATAAAGAAATAAATGCACAATGATTGTGCAAAGCATTAGATTTATTTTATATAACGCACAATATATTTAAAATATTGTGCATTTTTATTTTAAAGAATATTTGTGTTAGAATACATGTGACGATTGATTCATACATCAATTACCTTTGGTAAAAGTTGTAGATAACTTCCTAAATGGCATCAAATTGATAAAAACTCGGGTTTTAATATATAAAAGTTTCCCAAATTAAATATTTTTCCAGAGCAAAAAACGCATGAGTTTTTATAATAAAAATACTATTTCTTACAATATTTTTAGTTTATGGTGGTAATATATATTTAAGGAGGAATATTTTATGGAAAAAGATTTATTAAATAAAAAAAGCAGTGGATGGTTAAACATTGATAATGACTTAAAAGAGAAAATATTTGATTTTTGTGATGGATATATTGATTTTCTAAACAATTGTAAAACCGAAAGGGAAACATCAAAATTTATAATAAATAAATTAGAAAATAACGGATTTAAGAACATAAATGATGTTAATAGCTTAAATTCTGGTGATAAAGTCTACATGTTAAACAGAAATAAAAGTGTTTATGCGGCGATAATTGCAGAAGATAATTTAACGCAAGGGGTTAACTTGATTGGTTCTCACATAGACTCACCAAGACTAGATTTAAAGCCTAATCCACTTTATGAAGATGCAAAATTAGCGCTTTTTAAAACCCATTATTACGGTGGCATAAAAAAATACCAATGGACAACTATACCACTTGCTATTCATGGTGTAGTAATAAAACCCAATGGTACAAAAGTTGAGGTAGTAATCGGTGAAAATGAAAATGACCCAGTATTTACGATTACTGATATACTGCCACATCTTGCAACAGAGCAATACGAAAAGAAAATTGGAAAAGCAATAGAAGGAGAGGATTTAAATCTTCTAATTGGAAGTATTCCATCAAACACGGATAATATAAAAGAAAACATCATGAAAATTATAAATGAAAAATACGGAATTGATGAAAAGGATTTCTACAGTTCAGAACTAGAAGTAGTGCCAGCTTTTAAAGCAAGACATTTAGGCTTTGATAAAAGTATGATATCAGCATACGGTCAAGACGATAGAGTATGTGCCTACACAAGCTTGCAAGCCCTTTTAAATGCTTCTAACGAAAAAAGAACCATAGTATCCATATTTGCGGACAAAGAAGAAATAGGAAGCGTTGGAAACACTGGGATGTGTTCTCAAATGTTTGATTTGTTTATGAATGAACTTTTAACCAAGAAAAATGAAAATACACCTGGTGCACTAAACAAAACATACTGTAATTCAATAATGTTATCCGCAGACGTAGGAGCGGGCATGGATCCAAATTATCAAAGCGTTTCAGAAAAAAATAATACGTCCCATATAGGATTTGGAATTGAAATAAATAAATACACTGGTTCTCGCGGTAAATCTGGAGCATCGGACGCTAACGCTGAGTTCGTGGCTAAAATAAGAAATATATTTGAATCAAATAACGTCAAATACCAAGTATCAGAACTAGGTAAAGTAGATTTAGGTGGCGGAGGCACCATTGCCTACATTTTGGCAGATAAAGGAATGGACGTAATAGATTGCGGAGTTCCTGTTATATCAATGCATTCTCCATATGAAGTAACAAGTAAATATGACATATATGAAGCGTATACTGGTTATAAAGCTTTCTTTGAAACAAACGAAAAATAGGGTGCTAAAGAAGCATCCTATTTTTTATATTTTTTTAGCAGAATCCCATACTTTTTTAAATTCTAATTCTAAATCCATCCCCTTTTTACTATTAGAAGGAATAATACTAAAAGAAGTTTTTGTAAAATGTTTTACCTTACTATTTTCAAATAAAACAGGTACAAATATAATCGCATCATCTATTATTATAATTCTTTTAATTTGCTGAAAATCATATTTTTTAAAACACTGTAAATTATCTTTGTACCTTTCTTTAACGCCTTCTATAATTTTAGTTAAATCCTCTTTAAAAATCTCGTTTTCTTGAGCCATATTAAGTATTCTATCATCTGATTTTTCGCTTAAAAACAAACACTTAAAATCTATACCCGCATCAATTAGTTTTTTTATTTTTGTATTGTTTTTAGTAAATAGCTTTCTGTTTTTTCTACCGAAAATATAAAGTCTTGTTTTAACGGAATTTAAAAGTGCATTATAAAATTCATAGCTTTCATAGCCATTATTAAACTTGATTTCATCTTCATTAGAAGTTGAAGCGTAAATTCCTTCCTTTGCCAAATTATCAATTAGAGTTTTCATTTAATCACCTACTTAAACTTTATGTTTTACTTAATTTATAATAACATATTTTAAAAAATAAAGCCATAATAATACTGGTGATTATTATGAAGATAAGATTAGGATACGTTGCTATATCTAAAGCACTTAATATAACTTCGTCAAGCACGATAACATATACAAATTACGTAAATAAAAAATATACAACAGATAAGTTATTAGAAATCACTAGTTCAAACCTAGATTCATTAAAAGAAATAATGATATATAACGCACGCAATAACTATCATTTCTACCGGTTAACTTCCAAATTAGTACCACTTGCAACTCATAATAAGGTGAATTTTGACTACATTAAACCTCTTAAAGACAAATATAAAGAAATAGCAAAAATAATAAAAGAAGGACATTTAAGAGTAGATGCTCATCCTGATCAATACGCTGTTTTAAATAGTATTGATAAAAAAATCGTAAAAAATACAATAGAAATATTAGAGTATCATTACAAAATATTAAACGCTTTAGATATTAATACCCCAATAATAATATTGCACGTAGGAAGTATGGCTGGAGGTAAAAAAGCATCAATAACAAGGTTTATAAATAACTTTAATAAACTACCAGATTATATAAAAAAATGTATTGCTGTGGAAAACGATGATAAAGTCTATAACATAAAAGACGTTTTGGAATTATGTAACAAACTAAACTTACCCATGGTATTAGATTATCATCACTTTATATGTAATAACGATGGTGAAAAACTAGAAGAATACCTACCTAAAATATTAAATACATGGAAAAACATAAATCCAAAAATTCATTTTTCATCTCCAAAAAGTAGGTTAAAAAAAGAATTTAGAAGCCATCATGAGTACATTAGCAGCGATGATTTTATAAAATTCACTGAATTATTAAAACCATATAATAAAGATATTGATATAATGCTTGAAGCAAAAGCTAAAGACGATGCATTATCAAGACTTGTTAGGGAACTTAAGTATAAAACCAATTGTGAATTTATAGATGAAAGCACCTTTCTTTTATAATAAACAAGGCATTTAACATATTTAATTTTAACCAATTAAAATATAATATATTAGAAAGGAGTGTTTAGTATGTATTATCAAGGATGTCCTTTTTACCCATACTATCCATATTATGGAAATAACGATGGAAACTCAAACAATTGGTTGTGGATAATAATAATTGTTGCAATTATATTATTCTTGTTCTGTGGTTTTGGAAGAAATAACAATAATAATTGGAATAACGGCAACTGCTGTAATTAACAAAAAAAGGCCAAATAGTTGGTCCTTTTTTATTTAATTATAAGTTAATTTTGTTTTCCCATAAACCATGCTTGTTACAATAAGAATATAAGTTCCCGTTTTTAACGTTTTTAAACGTTACCTTAGCATCCATTCTGGGTTTTAAATAAATTGTTTCTTCCCTATTTTCGCTTACTAAGGAAATCCACTTTATATAATGATCTTCTTCCATTACGTGGGATACACTAACGATTATATCATTACCATTAATTTCATATGTTGGAACGTGTTTTTCAAAAGAAGCGTCAACCGAATTTGATTTTATAGTAGTCATCTTTTTACCACAGCATTCGATTGTGCAATCATCGCAGTTGCAATCCTTTATTACTTTTATTAAAGCTCCACATTTATCACATTTTTTTAATACTAATTCTTTTTTCATCAAACATCCTCCTATCATATTACAATTTAAGTATAGCATAAACTGCCAATTCTTTTTATAAATAATATGTTATAATTAACAATAGGAGGAATTATAATGAATGATTATGTTAAAGTAGATGTTAATAAATACGTAAGAAAAGGATTAGAAAACGGATCATTAATACCATTTAAAGCAGAAAAATTTGCAAGAATAATAGCAGAACAAGGAATAGTAGGAGAAGAAGTAATCTCATGGAGCACCGATAAAGATGGTAAACCTATAAAGGAAAAAGTAGACTCTATTAAAATTGATGAAAAAACTAATAATCCAGGATGGATTGCAACAAAAGCTAACGAACAAGGAGATCCAATAATCGACGGAAATGGGAAATTAAACCAATGGATAATTCAAGATTCAATTTTTAAAGCTAAATATGAACCTGATTCAGAAAACCATGGCTTGTATAAACCTGCCGGAGGCACCCAAATATTTGTTAGAATACCTGATAATATCATTTTAAATCAATGGGGACAAGAAATGAAAATTGCCGAAGGTGGATATATCAATATTACTAATGTTGATGATATGTATGGCATATCGAAAAGAGATTTTGAAGACACTTATAGACCTATTAATACCGAAGAAAAAAGATTTAAAATATAATATTTAACAAAAAGCTTATGAATTTCATAAGTTTTTTATTTTTTTAAATTTTCACACTCAAAGCAATCAAATGATTTATCAGCATTTTTATCGCTTATAAAATAATAATATAAATAAAAAATCAGCCATCTAATAGACTGAATATATATATTTAACGTTTAATAAACATAATTGTCATAATTGGTGGAGCTGACGAGA
>CASEJU010000034.1 GCA_949288335.1 uncultured bacterium
AAAACTTATGGAACTAACTTTAAAGTTAGTTTTTTTTTTACCAATTTTTATCACTTATTATTATATTAATTTTAAACATAATAATAATGTAATTCGGATTACAAAAGGAGCATAAAAAATGTTTTTTAAAAAATTTAAAAGTTTTATAGCAATTATATTAGTTGCTACATTTATTATGCCACAAAGTGTTTTTGCTTATTCCAAATATATAATAGCAGGTGGAGAGAACATAGGACTCCAAATTAATAACAACGGAATAATAATCGCAGGTTTTTATAAGGTAAAGGATAAATATCCGGGTCATGATGCTAATTTAGCTAAGGGAGATACCATTATAAGTGCAAATGACACGGAAGTTAAAACCATTGATGATTTTATTACTTCAATAAAAAACAGTAATCAAAAGAGTTTAAAATTGGTTTATTTAAGAAATAATAAAAAGGAAACAACAACGCTTAATTTAATTAATGAAGATGGTGTTATTAAAACAGGACTATACGTTAAAGACATGGTTTCTGGAATTGGTACACTTACGTTTATCGACCCTAATACGAAGTTATATGGTGCGTTAGGGCACGAGGTAATAGAATCTTCATCAGGGACCATATTAAACGTTAAAGATGGTAAAATATATGATTCAAAGGTAACTGGAATAGAAAAATCTACCCGCGGTGAACCAGGTAGTAAAAACGCCAACACAAATTCAAACGAAGTATTTGGTAATATAAAAGAAAATACCATTTCAGGAATATTTGGAAATTACACGAAAGAAATAAATAAAGATAAATTATATGAAGTAGCTGAATATAAAGATATAAAAACTAGTGAGGCTAAAATAATTACCGTATTAAACGGAAATGAAAAAAAAGAGTATAGTATAAATATATTAAAAATTAATGATGATGAAAATAGCAATAAAAATATATTATTCGAAGTAACTGACGAGAAATTAATAAATAAAACCGGCGGTATAGTTCAAGGAATGAGCGGATCCCCAATTATACAAAATGATAAAATAATTGGTGCGGTAACAAACGTTGTGGTGAATAACCCAACAAAAGGATATGGAATACTTATTACATCAATGCTTAAAGAAGCGGAAAACTAGGAACTAAAGGTTCCTTTTTTTCTATACATTTTACTAAAATTATGTTATTATAGTTGCTGTTAAGAGGTATGTTCATGAATAAAATAACGTTAAATAATTTTAATAAGATAAAAAGTTTTTTTAAAGAACTTAATTTTTTTGATGATATGTTTTTAAAATGGTTAGAAAACAAAATTTCTTTTTCAAGAAACGTAGATTTATGTGGCGTTTTAAAAAATGAAATCATTTTACCTTATCCTAACTCAGTTGATAATTACATAAATTGTATAGATATTATATGTGATGCTTACAGATTATATTTAAAAAGGAAGAAACAAATTGTTGATGATTTTTATTTAAATACTTTAAAAGAGTCGATAAAAAGAATATACATAACGGAAAATGCTAATGATTATTATAATTTAAAATATAACAAAAACATATCTAAAAACATTGATAATTATAAAAAAGAAGAGTTAGTTGGTATAGCACTTTCGTTTTTAATAAGTGAAGAATATGAGTCAGTAAGAATATTTTTAGTACCTGATAAGTATTATTTTGATAAAGATGCCGCTAAAGAAAAAATCAAATTTGAATTAACGTATAATTATAATATTAAATAGTTTCTATTTGAGAAATACTTAAATTATTATTTTTATAATTTTTTGTTATTATGTATAAACCAATTATGGCAGCTATAACCGATAGGGTAGCTGTTTTTGTTTGCAAAAGTAAATCACTTTCATCTTTTTCATGATATGTTTTTGATATTTCATATTGCTTATAAGTAATGTATAAAAATAATATGGATACTAAAAAAACTAATATTATTTGAAATAAAGCAAGATTTTGAGCTTCTTCGTTTTTATATAATCTTTTTTTATTTTCTAAGGACTGCTTTTTATCATACGTTAAAGAAAAGGATATTAAAAGGGCAATTATAAAACCAATTGTAGCAATTAATTGTAAGTTAACTAATTTTACTTTTTTATCAGTTATCGTCATATTAAATTATATTATAAAATAATGCTTAAATGAATTTAAAAATAGATAATAAAAAAAAGAATGCTACGTACTCTAATTATAAAATAAAGGAGAAAGTACCGCTGCAAAAGCAGAGCCTACCATCGCTATTAATGCAACCCAAACAAAAACTTTACTCCAGTTTACTTTAAATTTCCTTTTTTTATTTTTTTCTTTAGTCACTTAAGTTCACCTCCTTTTAATTATAATATAAATTGTAGAAAAATAAAAGTAATAAATATTACTTTCACAAATATAGTTAAGTAAGGAGATACAAGATGAAGAAAATAATAAACTACTTAACTGAAACAATAAAAAAACAAAAAGCTTTACTAATATTTATAATTATTACGTTTTTATCAGGATTAGTTTTTGGCTCGTTATTTATTAATTTTATTAGTAACGATGATAAGGCTTTATTAATTAGTCAGGTGGATTCTTTTTTTAGCAGTATAAAAGCTTTATCTAGTGACGTTTTTGGAATTAACTTATTTGCTTCTAACACAATCAATAACGTTATTCAAATAATATTTATTTTTGTATTAGGAATATCAATGATTGGGATAGTAGCAGTTATTTTAATAATGTTCTTTAAAGGATTTACACTTGGAGTTACTCTTTCAACAATCATATTAAAATATCAATTAAAAGGGGTAATAGGGGCTTTATTATACGTTTTTCCTTGTATGATAATTAATATATTAATATACGTATTTATTTCCTTTTTCGCCGTTCATGCATCAATTAAGTTTTTAAAAGCATTGTTAAAAAAAGATAGTTTAAACTTTAAAAGTTTCTTAGGTAAATACTTACTTTCGTTTATGATGTCAATCGTTTTAATTGTTTTGTGTTCTTTATTAGATGCATATTTAACACCTCTTTTACTTAAATTATTTACATTAATTATTTAGTATGTTATAATAGCCTAAAAAAAGGCGTGATAGTATGTACATGGCATTTTCAAAATGTATTGACCGGGTTACTTACAAAATAAAAAAGTTAGATAAAATGATTGAAAAACTAACTAAGTTAAAAGAAAAATGTGTTATTAAAAGTAATGCTTATGCTCTTACAATTGATTGTAATAATTTTAATTTTTTCTTTAATACTTGCCTAACAAATTTTTATAATGCCATTAAAAGTGAAGATTTAAGTGGGTTACTTCATGTAGAAGAGGAACTTAACTTAGTAATGCTTGAACTTATGGAATTAATTAAAACCGTTAAAAAAGGGAAATATTATAAATGTGCAACACAAGAAGAAGTACTAAATAGTTATATTACATTACTTTCTAGTATAAATAATGATTTTAATAATCTTAAAAATTACGTTGATGAAAATAAGGATAAAACGAAGGGATTATAACCTTTCGTTTTTTTAACGTTAAATCAAAATAAAGTGCACAAATAAGTGCATTATGGTAAAAAATGTGCTTTTTCATAAGAAAATGCACATTTTTTAACCCTT
>CASEJU010000035.1 GCA_949288335.1 uncultured bacterium
GTAATATATAATTATTTTAAGATATTAAATGGCATGCATTACAAAATATACAAATTCTAACATTATAAAGCAGGCACCTCTCAAATAGGAGTTTGAGATTCTCCTGCTTGATAATGTAAGAATTTGTAATATTTTTTCATTTGCACATTTAATATCTTAAAATAATTATATATTACTGCTTTTTTGTTAAGTTATGAAAAGCTGTGAATAGTAAATATTGTTCATTATTTTCTAATTAATAAATAGTTTTTCCTTGTTCTTTATATTTTTTAAATAGCTCAATACACTCTTCTCTATCTATTTGTTTTAAATTTAATAAATCTTGTTTCTTACCTTCCAAATACTCGTAAATAATATCATCACGAAATCCAATGCTTCCAGCATCTTCTCTTGTACATGCATAATATACATCTTTTATATTTGCCCATATGATTGCTGATAAACACATAGGGCATGGCTCACATGATGTATATAAAATATATTCAGATAAGTCATATGTGCTAAGTTTTTCGCATGCTTTTCTTATTACTGTTATTTCTGCATGAGCAGTAGGATCATTGCTAACTAATACCATGTTATTTCCTGTTGCTATTATGTTACCATTCTTGTCTGTAATTACTGCTCCAAATGGTCCTCCTTCATTTTTATTTGAACCTTGCATAGCACATTCATTTGCTATTTTCATAAATTTATTCATATGATCCTCTCCTTTTTCCTACTTATTTTTTGCTAGTATATCATAAAGTATATGTTTATACAAGAATTTGATTTTTTGCTTTTTTAGCAAGAAGTGTTGTCATAACATTATAAGTCGCAGGAGCCTATGTTTACTTAAACTCCTGCGACTCTAGAGTATCTTCAATTCGCTAAAACATTTATTTTTTTAACTCATAGATGAAAAAGTATAACTTCCTTCAAGAGTGTATAAATCATTTTTGTTTTGTTTAACCGTTTTATCTTTAAGTAAAGCCCAATATGTTTTATTATTTTTTGCAAATGCTGAATAATCAACACCAGTTAATGAAAACGTCCCATAACCTTCATCTGTTATTTTAGTTTCCAACGCATCACCAGTTGTTGGATTATAAGCTACTATACAATGACAAGCTAAATTACCACTATTACTTTCTTCTCTTACGTCTATTTCAGACGAATTACTTCCCTCAATGTATTTTAAATAAGTATATGGTGTATTTACACTTTGTAATCCATAATATATGGAATGATATATATCCTCAAGTGGTAAATGTTCAATAAGAACATTTATTTTGTTTCCAATAATTGTAGCATTAATTGTTTCCTGTAATATATATCGACCTGTTCCATCAGATTTAAAAGTATTATGTCCAGTTATCATGTTAACCCATTTAACATCTATCTTATCAGTATATCCTTCATAGCTATCAACTTCTTTACCATCCACAAAAACTTGAACAGACGTGCATAAGGCAGTATCAACACCATTATGGTCATGATTACCGCCTGTTAAAAAGTAATTGGTTTCTTCATCGCCATCAATATTATTTATTGCACGTACTTGGTGCGGACTAAAGAAATCCGTATTATTTGATAAAATAAGTCTTTTTTCTGTTAAGTCTGTTGATAATGTAGATGAATACTCTGTACAATAAATCTTATCAAAGTCAAATAAATTATTATTGCCTCTCTTTTTCATAAGAAAAACTATGTCTTCTAGTTTATTATATCTCGCTTTCATATAAAGATTCTCTCCATCATATTTTACATAGTTTGTCTCTTCTGGTATAGTAGTAGAAACATCTCTGTTTTTTTGTGCAATATTTGGTGTTACAGATTTTAATGTAGATACAATTATTTTATTTATTCCTGCTGGAATTGTAAATTCATAGTCAGTCAAAATTGTATAATCCTCTGTATTTCCTTGCACAATCCCATAATCATTTGATAATGTATCATTATTATAAAACAATACAGCATAATATTTGCTAGATTTCATTACGGTAGTATTAATTTTATAAACTTCTCCCTCTTTTACATTCTTAATATATGAATTTCCACCATCCCAAGATGTTCCATTTGGTGTAGCAACTGAATAAACATATCCTGTTTGTATAGTATCAAAAGATACATTTACAAAATTATCTATAATAGTATAAATATCAGAAATTAATATATCATAACTACCTTTAGTCGTAGTTAAAGTAGTACTGTCTTCTGATATAGTTCCATACTTCTTTAATATTTCATAAAATTCATCCTTATTTATACTTCCTTTATTTTCTATCTGTTTATCTGCTATATCTAACTGTATTTGTTCAATTATTTCTGCTTTTTCGCTTTCTTCTTTTGCTCTAGTTGTTTGAGCTAGAATTCCATTTTTTCCCATTAGTGTTGCAATTGTTACTCCAGCTAAAATTAATAACACTATAATAGTTACTATTAACGCTATTAGTGTAATTCCTCTTTTCCCTTTTACTTTTGTAATTTTTAACATTTTCATCTTCTCCTTCTCTTTTTGATTATTTTTCGAAATAATATACAATTATTTCTTTTAGATTTCTTTAAGTAACGTACTTAAAGATAAGCCAAAAATCTTCGGAGACTTTGAAAATTAAGAATTCTACCCATTTATAGTTTATTACTTTTTTAAAATAAGTTGTAATAAAAATGTAATATTTTTTTCGGCTGTAACTATTGATTCTTATGACTTTTATTGGTATAATCAAAACTGTAAAAAGTTCTTTAAGTACGTTACTTAAAGAACTTTTTGGTGTTTCTTGGTCTATTATATAATAGTGTTCACAGCTAATTTTATATTTTTACTAGCTAATGATATAATGTTTTAGTAGCTGTGAATTGTAA
>CASEJU010000036.1 GCA_949288335.1 uncultured bacterium
AAAAAATTAATTTTAAAGATTTTATAACTTGTTCTTCATCCATTCGGTTATCACACCTTATAATATCACATATACATCTTTCTAAATCATAGCATCTTACTTTAAAGCCATGTTTATCATCAACCATTATTGCACCTAAATCAACCAATTCCTCTTTTACGTAAAACACGTTATAATTATCAAAGTCACTTGCGTAGAAGTTATTCGCACACGTTATGTCAAACATATTAGGTGTCACTTCCGTCATATCATGAAAATAAAGTGCCGTAAAATGAGAGAAAACTGCTTTAGGATGTCTTAGATAAAACGTGTAAAAACTATCTTCTATAATGTTGCTATCTACGTAGATTCCCCTACTTACCTTTTGTATTTCTCCCATCAAAACAAGCTTTTTCAAATAATCTCTACCTATTTTATTTTGATCAATCTCTTTAGTTGTAATATAACCATTATTTTTATTCATAAGCATTCTAATTTTAGTTAAATTATCAACGTTATTATTAAATTCGGTTTTAATTTCATTTATATAATTATTTACGTCAGATTTAAACATACTATAATTTGTATTCATTTTGCCTCCTTTGACAAAGTCAATGATATTTTAACTTATATCATAGAGTTTGTCAATATAGGTTCAAAAAAATAAATTGCTTTTTTAGCAACTTATTTTCTTCTTAATATCAGATGCAAGCTTTTTTATCTCATCTTCTTTTTGTAAAATATCATTAGCATCTAAGCAGTCATTAAATTGATATGTTAACACAACCTTCATTTTGGCACTATCCGCAAAGGAAGATAAAGCAGAAATTGCACCATCCGATGAATACTCTTCTTTACCCTTTGATGCAATCGCGATTGATATCATCTTTTTATCCTTTAAACTTCCTTTGGTGTATAAAGGATTTAACCTATCCATAAATATTTTTAAATCTCCTGATAAAGTGTTCCATCTAGTTGGTGTTATAAAAATTAACGCATCACTTTCTAAAACTTTTTTGATGTTATCTTCCATGTCATCTTTAAAGTCACAAACACCATTTTCATCACAGTCCATGCACCCGGTACATAAATATATTTTTTGGTTACCAGGCGTTATTATTTTAGATATTATCCTGTCTTTTTTTAATTCCTCTTTTAACTTATTTGCTAAGTTAAAACTATTTCCTTCTCTTCTTGATCCTACTATTATTAATGCTTTAGACACAATATCACCTCATAATTATTATGAGTTATTAAATCATAAATATTCAAAATAAAAAGTTTATTTATAAAGAATATTTTAACAATTAAAAAAACTAAAGATGCTAAAATCTCCAGTTTCTTATTTCACCCAAATCCTCGCCATACTCAACGATATATCTTTCATGCTCATCTAATTTTTTTCTCATATCACTAATAATTTGATTGCCTAAATCGCCTAAATTTAGGTTATTTACCGCATCTATCACCAAATTAAACCTATCTATCTTATTTTTAACTCTCATATCAAAAGCCGTTGTTATTGTTCCTTCTTCGTTATATCCATGAACATGAATATTATGATTATGCCTAAAATAAGTTAATTCGTGTATTAAAGTAGGATAACCATGGAAAGCAAAGATAATTGGTTTATCGGTAGTAAATAAAGCATCATAAGCACCGTCAGTTAAAGCGTGCGGATGTTTTGTGGTTGAATCAAGTTTCATTAAATCAACTACGTTTATAAATCTAACTTTTAAATCTTTTAAATACTCTTTTAGTATTTTGGTTGCAGCGATAGTTTCTAAAGTCGGTGTATCTCCAGCACATGCCATTATAATATCAGGATTAGGATCATTGCTAACAAAGTCCCAGGTACCAATACCATTAGTGCAGTGCCTTACCGCATCTTCCATGGTAAGCCATTGGTGTGATGGATGTTTTGAGGCAATAATTACGTTAACATAATTCTTACTTCTTAAACAATGATCAACACAAGATAATAAACAATTAGCATCCGGTGGTAAATACATCCTTACGACATCAACTTTTTTGTTTGCAATATGATCTAAAAATCCCGGGTCTTGATGAGTAAAACCATTGTGATCTTGTTGCCATACGTTAGACGCTAAAATAAAATTAAGGGATGATATAGGTTTTCTCCATGGGATTTCATTACATACCTTAAGCCATTTTGCATGCTGGGCAGCCATTGAATCAACGATTCTAATAAACGCCTCATAACTTGCGAAAAAACCATGTCTACCAGTTAACAAATAACCTTCTAACATTCCCTCACACATGTGTTCAGATAACATAGAATCCATTATTCGTCCGTCTCTTGATAAATATTCATCATTTTCTTTAATTGGTAATTGCCAAGTACGATTGGTTTCTTTAAACACGTCGTATAACCTGTTAGACATCGTCTCATCCGGACCAAATATTCTAAAGTTTTTTCTTTCTTTATTCAATTTAAATACATCTTTAACAAATGAACTCATAATAAGCATATCTTGTTTTTTTACTGAACCAGGATAAGGAACATCAACTTTGTATTCTTTAAAATCAGGCATTATTAAATCGGTTCTTAATAGCCCTCCATTAGTTATTGGATTAGCTCCCATTCTTCTGTTATCCATAGGACAGGCATCCTTTAATTCTTTAATCAAAGTTCCATTATCATCAAACAACTCTTCTGGTTTATAACTTTTAAGCCAATCTTCTAATAATCTTAAATGTTCTTCTTTTTCCATTGAAATAGGCACTTGATGCGCTCTAAAAGAACCTTCTATGTTTTTTCCATCAACTACTTTAGGTCCAGTCCATCCTTTTGGGGTCCTAAGGATTATCATTGGCCATTTTAAATCATCCGAACTTGATTTCAATTTCTTAATGTCACTAACAACCGAATCCATCGTAGACATCATCTTTTTGTGCATTAATAAAGGATTACTTCCTTCAACTAAATATGGTTTATACCCAAGGCCATAAAAGAAGCTCCCCAATTCTTCGTTTGTCATCCTAGAAAAAATGGTTGGATTACTTATCTTATATCCATTTAAATGAAGGATTGGTAATACTACTCCATCCGTTTTACGATTCAAAAATTTAATTCCATGCCAACTCGTCGCAAGTGGACCAGTTTCTGCTTCTCCATCTCCAACAACACATGCCGCAATTAAATCAGGATTATCAAAAACCGCACCAAAAGCATGCGAAAGAGAATAGCCAAGTTCTCCACCTTCATGAATTGAACCCGGAGTTTCTGGAGCAACATGAGATGGTACTCCGCCTGGAAACGAAAATCTTTTAAATAGTTTTTGTAAACCAGCTTCGTCTTCTGTTACCTCGGGATATTTTTCCGTATAACTTCCCTCTAGGTAAGTGTTAGCAATCATAAAGTTTCCACCGTGACCTGGTCCAGATATATAAATCATGTTTAAATCATACTTGTTTATTATTCTGTTTAAATGCGTATATATAAAATTTTGTCCAGGCACGGTTCCCCAGTGTCCTACTATTTTCTTTTTAATATCTTCTTTTTTTAATGGTCTTTTTAAAAGCGGATTATCAAGTAAATAAAGTTGTCCTGCCGATATATAATTAGCTGCTCTAAAATAGCCATCCAATCGTTCTAATTCTGTCATGTTACCCTTCCTATTCTATTTTTATTCTATCGTAATTATAGCATGAGAAATTAAAAAAGAAAATAGGTTTACTACTTTCTTATTATATACTTTATACATACATCATAGTTATCTATATATATTTTTTTATTATTCTATCAAATTCTTCTTCTAAATTTTCTTTTCTTAAGTAATCACTAAATCCATCTTCTATATAATGTTCTTTTATGGACTCTTTATTTTTATTTAGCATAACAATAGTTGGTACGTTAAACCCTTTTTTAGCCTCTTGTAATTTACCTAATATGGCTAGTGCAGATAAAGGTTTCATTTCATCTTCTAGAATTATAAGATCAAATACTTCTCCATCTTCTACTCTTTGTACCAAATCATTACCATGCATCGTTGTTAAAAACTCAACATCATAGTTGTTAGACAAACCATTAAGAGCTTTTAATGTTTCTAAATTATTACTTACTGCAATTATTTTTTTCTTATTAAATATGTACTTACTATAAAATGGGTCTTTTTCTTGTTTTATTTTTTGATCTATTACTATCGTAAAAGTACTACCTTTATTTTCTTCGCTTTTTATATTAATAAACCCACCTAGCTTTCTTATTATCTTAAAAGCAAGTTTTAAATCTACATCAAGGTTATTTAATTTTAAAAGATCCGTATCTTCTAAATCACTGTTACTTTTTAAAAGTTCGTTTAATTTTTCAACACTCATACCTTTTCCAGAGTCTTCTATTTCAATGATAAGCCTACAAACATCATACTTAACAATTTCATTAGCACTTAATTCTATATAACCTTCTTTAGTATACTTAGCGGCATTAAATAAAATACTAGTTATTACTTGTTTTAATTTAACAGAATCACCATATAATTCAGTTGGTATATTTTTACTTATGTTAGTTCTTAAATTTACCTTAGGATTAATCTTACTCTTGGTATTATTTAATGCCGTGTTAAGTAACGAATATATGTTATAAGTTTCATTTGAAACAACTAACTTACTAGATGAAATACTTGATATATCAAGTACGTTATTGATAATGTTTTTTAAACCTCTAGCGTTATTTTCAATAACTTTTAAACCGGTGTCTATATTCTTTAAATCTTTCTCGTTTTCAAGCATCTTCTTAACTTCAAGAATGTTTTCAATAGGTTTCTTTGTATCCTGTGACATGCTAAATAAGAAGTTTGATTTTTCCTCGCTCATACTTTCCAAAAGTTTTTTATTCTTATTAAGTTCATAAATCATTTTAACGTCTGGGTTTTCAATGGTAAAAATCATGATTAAATCAGCATAAGCAGCCATTAAGGATATCATTAATACCTCTGGTGCAACTCTTCTTATAACAAGTGCTACAACACCAAGTATTGCTAAGAAAAATAATGGTATAAACTTTTTATTATTAGAACTTTTAATATTTCTTATTAAGGATCTAAACACTAATAATAAAATTAAAACAACATAAATACCAAGTGCTATTATAAGCACGTTCATAGCCTGTCCATTAGTATCTATTACACCATTTTCATTAATAACATTTACTTTTAAGAAAAAGAAACTTATGAATATTAATATGTTTATTAACATGGATATTCTTTGGATTGTCGTCCTTAGTTTTTTATTATTATTTAAAGATACTATTAAAACATAGTTGAACAAAGCCCATACCCATAATAGTATCAAAATATAATCTATTCTGTGAATGTTATATATGTAATTTGGAACACCAAATAAATTCATTAAAATAACTAAAGTGCAAGCTAAAACAGACTCTAAAAGCGCTATTATAATTAATAATGAATAGGCTTTGGTCTCATCACTTTTTATCCTTTTTTTAGAAAAAAATACAACAAAAATCAATAAATTTATTAAAACAGCACAAATTGGAAAATATAAGTTATTCATAAACGACCTCCTATTATATAATTAAAGTATAACACGAACAATAAAACATATCAAATAAAAACCATCATAAATTTATTGATGGTTTCTTTTATTAAGTAAAAATGCATTATTTTTGTTAAGTTGTAAATGATTTAAATGTTCAAAAGCATCTTTTTGTTCTGTAATTGTTTTATCAACAAAATGTTTTTTATTTATATCATCTTCGTTAAAATACCATTCAGATAAAACGTGTTTTTTATACTTTTCCCAATAATCTTTTGGTATATCTTTTCTTCTTACAGCGCAGTGTTCCTCCAGTATTTCATATAATAAGGTC
>CASEJU010000037.1 GCA_949288335.1 uncultured bacterium
TAATTAATAATATAATTATTAAAAATATAAATAGATTCGAAATTATAAAAAATAGTGTTGTTTTTAAAGATCCAGCTATTTTATATAATGATAAGTTAAAGAAAACAAATCATTTAATTGAAAAACTAGAAATACTAAATCCTTTAAACGCATTAAAAAGAGGATACTCTATAACTAAAAAGAATAATAAATGCGTAACAAGTATTAAGGATGTTAAAATGGATGATAATATTAGTTTAATGATAAAAGATGGAAATATAAAAGCTAAAGTAATGGAGGTAAATAATGGCTAAAGAAGAAAAATTTGAAGAAAAATTAAATGAACTTGAAAAAATGGTAAATGAACTAGAAAGCGGTAACGTAGATTTAGATGATGCGATAAATAAATACACCGCTGCAATGAAACTTGCTAAAGAATGTTCTGATAAGTTAAAAAGCGCAGAAGAAAACGTAAATAAAATATTAACTGAAAATGGTAAAGAAGAAGATTTTAAAGTAGAAGAGTAGGAGAAATTAAATATGACGTTAGTTATTATGGCGGCAGGAATGGGAAGCCGTTTTGGAGGATTAAAGCAAGTAGAGCCAGTAGGGCCTAATGGAGAGTTCATCTTGGATTATTCTGTTTATGATGCAATTAAAGCTGGATATGACAAGGTAGTTTTCATAATTAAAGAAGAAAATTATGATTTATTTAGAGAAACAATAGGAAAAAGAATCGAATCTAAAATAAAGGTTGAATATGCATTTCAAAAAATAGAAGACGTACCAAAAGGTGTTACCATTCCAGAAGGAAGAGTAAAACCATGGGGAACTTCACATGCTATTTTGGCCGCTAAAAAGTATGTAAATGAACCATTTACGGTTATTAATGCCGATGACTTTTATGGGTATGATCCTTTTTTGAAAATCAAAAATTTCTTTGATGAAAATAATGATGATAACTTGTATGCAATGATTGGTTATAAAGTTATAAATACCATGAGTGAAAATGGTTCTGTAAAACGCGGTGTTTGCTCTGGTAAAGACGGATATTTAAATGACTTAATAGAATCATCCATCGAAGAAAAAGGCGGAAAAATAATTGCAACACCATTAGAAGATGAAGAAAATTCATTTGAAGTTAAAGAGAATACGCTTGTATCAATGAATTTCTTTGGATTTCATCCATCAATCTTTAAATATTTAGAAGATGAGATGATAGAGTTCTTTGAGAATAATAAAAACAATTTAGAAAAATGTGAATTTTTAATTCCAACAAGCGTTTTTAAAAGAATTAAAGAAAATAAAATAAAGGTAAAAATACTTAATACTAACGAACGCTGGTACGGAGTAACATATAAAGAAGATAAAAAAGATTTAGTTTGTGCAATAAATAAAATGATAGAAGAAGGAAAATATCCTAAAAACTTATGGAACTAACTTTAAAGTTAGTTTTTTTTTTACCAATTTTTATCACTTATTATTATATTCATTTTAAACATAATAATAATGTAATTCGGATTACAAAAGGAGCATAAAAATGTTTTTTAAAAAATTTAAAAGTTTTATAGCAATTATATTAGTTGCTACATTTATTATGCCTAATTACGTACTTGCTTATTCTAAATATATAGTAGCTGGTGGAGAAAACATAGGACTCCAAATTAATAATAAGGGAATAATAATCGCTGGTTTTTATAAAGTAAATGATTCATATCCAGGATATGATGCTAATTTAAGTAAGGGCGATACCATTATTAAAGTTGATGATAAAAACGTAAGTTCAATAGATGAGTTTATTACCTCAATTGAAAATAGTAACAAAACTAATTTAAACCTAACTTTTAAAAGAAATGGTAAAGAAATGACAACGAATTTGAATTTAGTTAATGAAGATGGGGTAGTTAAAACAGGACTTTATGTTAAAGATATGGTATCTGGAATAGGAACTCTTACTTTTATAGATCCTGGAACTAAGTTATATGGTGCTTTAGGTCATGAAGTTTTAGAATCCCAAACAAGCACAATGATCAATGTTAAAGATGGTAAGATATATAACTCTACCGTAACTGGAATAGAAAGGTCAACGAGAGGAGAACCTGGTAGTAAAAACGCTGATGTAAACTCTAATATCGTGTATGGTAATATAAAAGAAAATACAATATCAGGTATATTTGGTGATTATACA
This sequence comes from uncultured bacterium, assembly GCA_949288335.1. Lineage (GTDB taxonomy): Bacteria > Bacillota_I > Bacilli_A > RF39 > UBA660 > Aphodocola. Next base: position 2,168 of record CASEJU010000037.1, read on the forward strand.
AAGGAAATAAATAAAGATAGTTTATACAAGGCTGTAGATTACGAAGAAATTAAAACTGGA
>CASEJU010000038.1 GCA_949288335.1 uncultured bacterium
AATTTAAAGTCTATTACATCTCCTGGATTTATTAGCTCTTTTATTCCTATTCCTTCTAATACGTACTCCATGTTAGTATTATTATTTTTCTCTTGCGTTATACTTTCTATCCACATAGAAACGCTACCTTTATTTACTATTTGTACGTTATATGTTATGGTTGAATTTATCCCTTTTAAATCTACTCCTAACGTTATACTATTTTTTCCATATATACTCTCATAGTTTTCTACTGCCATGTTAGTTGTTTCTGATAATTCAACGTTTGTTATTCTTATGTCTTCTTCTACTCTAAATGCTGCTTCCCCGCTTACGGTAAGATCCGATCCTAAAGCAGCATACCCAACCGTTAAAGAGAGAGTAAAAGCGCAAAAAAGAAGAAATAAAATTAAATCTGTTCTCTCCTTTATATTCTTTTTTATCTTTTCTTTTTTACCATATTTTTTCATTTTTCTTGTTCCTTTTGCAAATCTACTAACTTAAGAATATATCTATAAGTTTCATTTGGTGTTTTAACAATAAACACACTTTTTTGACCCTTATGTAATTCTTGGAAAATAATAGGTTTTTCAAGATTATCTCTTACGTCCAATAATTCATTAAAACTATTTACATCAATAACGTCGTCATTTAAATCTACTATTTTTTTAGAATTTACAATTACTCTATCATATTCTCTTAGTATTTTAGATAACGTCACATCATATATCGTTTTTTTAGTGCTTGTTTTCTTTATAAATACTAATTGTCTAACAATAAAGATTAGAGCAATTATAAATGATATTATTGATAAAACAAGCGTTACTTTATTTGAAATATTAAAATCTTTATAAACAGTAACGTTATTACTATTATTTACTTCGTTATAATCCATTGATATGTCTATCATTTGTTCACTTAAAGGAATCGTTAGCTTAACTGGATCTTTATCTTCTTGCTTAATCTTATTTCCCTTTTCATCTTCAATATCTACTAGAAAACTTAATACTAAATTACTATCCGCACTAATTGCATATGAACTTTTAAATGCTTTTACTAAATCATTATACTTAGAATAATTTATCTTAATGTTTTGATTAACATTAAATCCGCTTGAATTTTCTTTTACTACTGTTTCTGGTTCAGTTAACTTATCTGTTTTTGAATAAATAACTTTTGATTCATCTTCTGAGCTGGTTACCTTAACATCAGCCTTAACATAATAAGTATATTTATAATCTATGCTTTGATTCGCACTAAAATTATAATTAAACGTAATATCTACACTATCAATTAAACTAGCTATATATTGCATGTTCTTAGGTAGATATGGTTCACTATAATAATTATTTTCCTTTAAGTATACTTTATAATCTAAGTTACTTGTTTGATTATATAGCATATTACTTCTTGCTTTTATACTAATACTAGATGCAAACAAAACGATTGCTAATAAGACAAACACAAAAATACCTACAAAATTTATTATAAGCCTTGTGTTGTAACTTAAATATGGTCTATTTTTATAATTTATATTATTACTAGAAAAGTCTTCTTTTAAGTCACTTTCTTTTGAATAAGAATCGTCCGTTAAATCACCAAGTATAACAGTTTTATCATCATAAGCATCTTCACTTACGTTTAATTTATCGTCTTTAACATCAAAACCGGCATCTTCATTATTAGTTGCAACATCAGATTCTTTTTTATCATCAAAAACATCTATGCTAGTTTTTCCGAAAAAATCTTCATTAGCATCTTTTGTTATAGGGTTTGAGTTTCCTTCTTGGTTTAACTTATCATCGTTTATTTCTTCTTTATCATCTATAACTAAAAGAGGGTGATTTTCAGCAGGTATCAATACGTTTACTTTTTCTTTAGTATCACTAATTTCTGAATTATCAAGTAATTCATCTATGGCTTTTGTAACGTCAGCAACTTTTTTTTCTTCAGTAAATTCTTGTGGGTTTTTATTTTCCACTTTACTTGTTTTATTTACGTTTTTCTTATTAGTGCTTCTTACGTATCTATTTTTAGTTTTATATTTTCTTTTGTTATTGCCTTTTGCCATTTTATCACCTCTATTTATTCAATAATTCATTTAAAGCAACCGTTGGCATACCAAGGTACTTTATTTTTAACTTAACCACACCTATAACTTCATCTTCCTTTATAACCCATGAATCTTTAGTATCATTATTATCACCTTTTGTAATAAAATTAATCTGCCCATTTACGTTTAAAATTTCAACAACACGGTGCACAATTATTTTATCATCATGATTATGCACCAAAACGTCACCTTTTTTTATCTCGTTAAGCTCATATTTTTTTACTTTTTTAAGAATTACTATATCACCTTTTTCGATTTTAGGAGACATTGACCCGGAGCCAATAGTTAATGCTTGATAAGTAAAAAGACCACTTGTTAACGTTACGATAACAAAAAGAAGTATGGTTATAAAAGTATATACAACAAGCTTTCTTTTGTTATACCTTGAAGTTTTTATTTTCCTCAACTCATAATAATTAAACATATTATTTAGTCTTGCCATAATCACAATAGGCAAAATAGTTTTTAAAAGAACGTTTAAATATTCACCAAAGTCTGGAAACAACGGAAATAAATAAGTTCCTAAATCGGTTAATAAACGATATAATATTGCGTTTGAATAACCAACTTTTTGAGTTAAAAATATCAATAATATGTTCTTCGTAATACTAGGAAACACAACTAGACATATCATTTTAGTTAATCCTAAATAAGTAGAAACATCATAAATATGTACTGATAAGTTAACGTCCATTAGTACGAATATAACGTATCCTATAGCAAAACAAACGTTGCTTCCTTTTGACTTGGTAAAAAATTCATACCTTAATAATTCACTTACCACTATAAGTAATATTACCGGAAACGTATTTTTTATTATATTTATGAAACTTAAACTATAACTATTTTTTATAAAGCCAGTAAATAATCCTAGTAAATAAGTTACAAAATAATATACAAGTAAACATATTATTATGTTTAATAAAACATCTTTTTTATTTCTAAAGTTTTCTTTTTCAAATCCGGTTAATACCACCATAAGAATTAAAAATGGTACTAATAAAGCAGTTACTACGTACGTGTTTGCTATTTTGAATACAAAACTATTAAATAATAGAAAAATTAAAAGAATTATTTCTAAAATAAGTATTTTATTATACCCCTTTTTCATCTAATCACCACTTTTTAACAGTTTTGTATTCAAATAACAAACCAAGGAAGAAGATAACTTCTTCCTAGTTTATTACCATAATACTATTTTTGAACGTAGTTTAAAGTTATTCCTAATCCATTAATTAAAACGTCATCGCTTGGAAGCTTGTCACTATCATAAGATAATTTTAAAGTTAAATTCTTAGTTTCACCATGATTTAAAACATCATTTTGTTTAACTTCTTGTCCACCGTCTGTGTAAGTTAAAGTATAAGTTAAACCATCACAAACAATGGTAGCATCTTCTTCAACGCTAGTTGGAGAAGAACACTCTGGTGCAGTCTTTGTTAAAGTACCTAACGTTGCATCAATTGTTCCGGCGTTAGTAACATCAAAAGTATAAGTAACTGAATCACCAGGTTTAGTTAAAACAACCTCGAAATTACTAATGTCCGTATTAGGTTTAGCCGCTTCATCTTTACCAACGTTAATGGTAGGTGCAGTTGTAACCGATGCATCACCAGTTAAACTAGCCTCACTTAAACTTTCAAAATGAATGTCCCATGTTGCAGTATTTACTTTTGCAGTACCATTAATTGTTAAAGTTTGTGATAGTGCTGCAAACGCAACCGTTAATCCAATTACCGCAACTATTAATGCAACCAAGCTTAATGTTTTTATTTTTCTTTCTTTTTCCATCTTCTATCCTCCTAGTATTATTTATATCAAATTAACTAACTAAAGTCAAGAAGAAAAAAGTTAGTTTTCAATGCGTGCTTATAAATGTTAATTACGTTAAATAATCGTTATTTTTTCTAAGAGAATATACTATATCCATGTCATCTTTTTCATCAAATATTTTTTCGGTTAAACGCCATAATAAATCATTTGAAATCTGCTTAAAACTTTTTTGTATAAAATTTATTTCTTCTTGATTTGCTATAAAATAGTTTCTCCTATCACAAATCCCATATGAATCATATACTACACCCCGAATTAAAATGGCGCACTTTCTAAAGTTTTTATGCATCATTATCGTTGCACCCGGGAAAAATTTTAACATTAACCCACAAAAATCAGCACTATAAATATTTAATATATCTTCTGATTTTTCACCTAGGTACGTAATGTTTTCTTCTAATAAAACGTCATTTATACAATCATTTATTTTTTCTATTACCTCTATTGGATTTTTCATAATATATCACCAAGGTATTTTATGAAAAATTAAAAAAATAGTGATAAAACACTATTTTTAGCTGGCGCATATGGATTCATCAACTTTTAACCAGCTATGAGTTTTTGCATATTCCCTAGCTTTTTTAACTGGTCCACAATATCTTCCACCCTCAGCAAAATCACTTTCACTTAAATATAAATTAAAACTTTCTTCATCATTAGGGTCACCTACGTCTTCAGGAATATTATCCCATCTTAAACCAGCATTATATAAATCCTTTTTAGAAAACCTTGTTTTATCTCCTCTTATTTCAACATTATCTATTTTAATTTCTCTTACAAAATTACCATACGAAGTAGCCGTGTTTGCAAATAATTTTTCTGGTAACTTTGTAACGTTTGATTCGATAATAACATTAGTTCCGTTCTGCGAGCTCCTAAAAGCTTGATCTTTCGAATTAGACTTAAGCTTATTTGATTTAATAATTAAAGTATTAATATCAGATCCAGTAAATGCATTACCACTAAGATTTGTAACATTTTCTCCAATAACCAAAGTATCAATCTTAATATTTTGAAGTGCTTGCCACCCCACGGATCCTGATTTTATTTCAAAATAATCAATACTAGAATCTCTAAAAGTATACTGTCCAATTGTAAAATCAGATGCGTTCGCTAGTATCATCTTTTTTATTTTACTATTATAAAATTTATAATTTGTATTACTACCAAAAGTCTCATCCGTAAGCTTTCCACCATCTATTTTGATAACATTTATCGTTGAATTTTTAAAATGTGCCGAAATATTAACATTTTTTGTTACGATTAAAGCATCTATATTAATACCAGAAAAATCAGTACAATCACTACTTGATGATTGACAA
>CASEJU010000039.1 GCA_949288335.1 uncultured bacterium
ATAATAAATGCCCCTTTTTTAAAATTTTCTATATAAACCAATTGCTTTACCAAGTATTGTACAGTTAGGTAATATAATTGGTTTCATGGTGTCGTTTTCTGGTTGTAACCTTACGTGCGTAGCTTCTTTATAAAATCTTTTTAATGTAACTTCGTTATCCATTGTCATGGCAACTACTATATCACCGTTTCTTGCTATGTTTTGTCTTTGAACAATTACTATATCACCATCAAATATTCCGGCGTTAATCATACTTTCTCCGCTAACTTTTAGAGTAAAAACTTCTTCTTTGCTAGGAATTAAGTAAGCAGGTAAGCTAAAATATTCATCTGGCGTTTCAATTGCTTCAATCGGATTTCCAGCGGTTATTTTTCCAAGTAAGGGTACTTCTACAACGTCTTCGTTTAAGTATTCGTTATTTCCCACTATTTCAAGTGATCTGTATTTTGAATTTGTTTTTTTGATGTATCCTTTAGCTTCTAACGCTGTTATATGTGATTGAATAGTAGCGGGTGAGTTAAGTCCTAAAGCAGCTCCGATTTCTCTTACTGCCGGCGGATAACCATGGGCTGCTACATAACTTTTTATATAATCCAACACGTCTTTTTGCCTATTTGTAAGTTTTTCCATAATGCCTCCCTTTTTAATTACAATTTAATAATACCACACTTACTTTACATTGTCAAACATTTGTTCTGGTAAAGTATTGACACGTACGTTTGTTCGTGATAAGATTAATTTGTAATTAAACGAAAGGAATTGGTTAGTATGAAGTTTTTAAAAGATTATAAAGGAGTTGCTTTAATTTACTTGGTAATTACGCTTGTAAACGTTATTTGGGTTGTTAATTATAATAGACCAGATGATATGAAGCAAGTTAATAGTGAAAGAAACGTTGTTTTAAACGCTTAATTTATTAAAAATAAAATATTACATTTTGTTTTATTGGAATTATTTTATAATTAATAATATTATTGATAAATAATTCTTTTTGACTTATAATTATTTTGTAAGATGGAAGGGGTTATTAATCATGAATGACGAAAGAATTATTAGTGCAATTAAAGCTTTGTCAATTGCAGAAATTTCAAAAGCTAAAAGTGGACATCCTGGTATAGCTCTTGGTGCCGCACCAATACTATATACTTTATACACGAGACATATGATGATTGATGCATCGGATGACAAGTGGATAAATAGAGATAGATTTGTTATGTCCGCTGGTCATGGTTCAGCGCTTTTGTACGCAACGCTTTATATGTCTGGGTTTGATCTATCAATAAAGGATTTAAAGAATTTTAGGCAAATAGATTCTATTACTCCCGGGCATCCTGAGGTTAACGTAACGCCTGGTGTTGATTGTTCAACAGGTCCTTTAGGACAAGGGATAGGCGTTGCCGTTGGCATGGCAGCAGCAGAAAAGTACCTAAAGGAAAAGTTCAATAATCTATTTGATTATAGAACTTACGTTTTGTGCGGCGAAGGCGATTTAATGGAGGGTATATCATATGAGGCGTGTTCACTAGCAGGCAACTTGCACCTGGGTAATTTAATAGTTTTATATGATTCAAACAACGTTACTTTAGATGGTGATGCTAATAAAAGTTTTAATGAAGACGTTTTAAAAAGATTTGATTCTATGGGGTGGCACACCGATTTGGTAGTGGATGGTAATAATCCTATATTAATAGACATGGCTATATCAAAGGCAAAAAGAATAACGGATCGTCCTTCGTTTATACAAATTAAAACAATAATAGGTAAGGACTCACTTTTGCAAGGCACGAACAAAGTTCATGGTTCACCACTTACCAAAGAAGATGTACGGCAGTTAAAGGATAAGCTTAAATTAGATAATGATTTATTTTCAAACATAAGTAGTTTAAGACGCGAAATGGCAAACTTTATAAGAATAAGAGTAACGCACGATAAGAAAAAATGGGATACTAAGTATAACGCATACGTTAATTCTTGTGATGATGAAACCAAAAGGTTTTTGGAATCTTTGGCGAAGGATAAAAGATACGACGTAACAAAACTGTTTAAAGATACTATTTTTGAAGATGATGAATTAAGAAATATAAATGGTATGATAATGAATAAAATCGCAGATAATTATCCTTGCTTTTTAGGAGGATCAGCGGATTTATCATCATCATGTAAAACTTATTTAAAAAACTTTAATGATTTTTCTAAAGATAACTACGGTGGCAAAAACTTTTTCTTTGGTGTTAGAGAGCATGCCATGGGAGCGTTTATAAATGGTCTTGCACTATCTGGATTAAGGCCTTTTGCATCAACGTTTTTAGCGTTTTCCGACTACTTAATGCCATCCATTAGAATGGCAAGTTTAATGAACGTTCCAAGTACTTTTATTTTTACTCATGACTCTGTTATGATAGGAGAAGATGGACCAACTCATCAACCAGTAGAGCAGCTTGCTCATTTAAGAAGCATTCCTAATCATTATGTTTATAGACCTTGTGATGCCAATGAAATAATAGGAACTTGGCAAACCATATTAAATAATGATAAACCATCTTCACTAGTTTTATCTAGAAGTAAGTGCCCTAATTTGGATTGTACTGATCCTTTAAGCGTAAAAAAAGGTGCTTACATAATAAGAAAGGAAAAGAAAAGGTTATTTGGAATTATAATTGCAACTGGATCGGAAGTTTCACTTGCACTTTCTATAGCAGAAAAACTTTCTTTAAAAGGCATGGAAATAAGAGTAGTATCAATGCCTTGTATGCGTCTTTTTGAAGAACAGTCTAAAACTTATAAAGAAGAAGTATTACCAATTGGGTATAAAACGTTCGTAATAGAGCGGGCTTCTAAATTTGGATGGCATAAATACGTTTATAACGATAAATACATAATGGGAATAGATGAGTTTGGTTATTCTGGTAAGAAAGACGATGTATTAGAAAAACTAAAACTTGATGACGATACTATCTACAAAAGAATAGAAAAATTATTGAAGTAATAAAATGTCTAAAATTGCATAAAATAGTGGTGGGATTTTAAATCCTAATACATTGACTTTTAAAGTATATTTAATTCATACATTAATTGTACTAGAAAGTAAATGTTTCTCGCTCTTGGTGGGTAATAAATTATCCCGATTAAAAATAAAGAAAACCTTGTTTAGGGCAAAGTTTTCTTTTTTTATGTTTATAATAACTTTCAGTTATTTTTAGAAGGTTATGATGAAATTACAACCCGGATATTTATATCACATAAAAGATGAGTTTTTTAAATTGATTGATGATGAAAACTTAATGAAAAATCATGAACACGGTAAAAAAAGAAGAAGATATTAAATTGTTAAACGAAAAGCAAGTTAAGACATTAATTAAATATTATCAAAAAGTTATTGATAATATTTATGCTAGTGATGATACATATAAAGAAATAACCGGACACTCTTATTCAAAAAGAAAAAAATATGATTAATAATATTTAATTCGACATCTTTTTTATAGAATGCGTATTATTCTATAAAAGAGGTGTTTTAATTATGAGGGTATATTACTTGTTTAAAATTAATGATTCATTTTCAAAACTATATTGTAATAAAACATATTATCTTTATAAAATGTTAGAAGAAATATCAAAATCTAGTAAAAACGATTTTATAATATCATATAGGTTGTTTGAGCAGATGGCAACAGCGTATAACAAGTCATATATTAATAGTATGATATATAAAAAATTTATGTATGATGAAAATTATAATAAAATATTAAATAAGCATATACTAGATGATGGGGTTGAAAAAACAAAACTAACCGTTTATAACACGTATATAAAAATAAAGACGAATCAAAATATTAGTGCTTTTTTTAAAATATTATCTAACGAAGAGAACGTTTTTGTTTGTGACTTTAATAATAAAGATTATTTTTGGCTTAATAAAGTAGTAAGAAAAAGCCTTGTATAAATTACCAATATTTAGTAAAATAGTATTTGAAAGGAAGATTGATATGTGGTCAAATATTTTATGGTGTGTAATAGGACTTGTTGTAGGTCTTGTTGTAGGATTTTTTGCAGCACGTGCTTTTATGAAGAAGTATTTAAAGAAAAATCCACCGATAAATGAGAAAATGATAAAAATCATGATGCAACAAATGGGAAGAACACCTTCTCAAAAACAAATAAATCAAATGATGAAAGCGATGAATAAAGTACAATAATTCATTCGCTTTTTATTTTTAATTGACTTATTTTTACTTGATGTTATTATATTAATATAGGAATGGTTTTTATGAAATGCGTTAAATGTGGTAATGATATAACCCAAAAGGATTTGTATTGTCCGGTATGTGGAACAATTAATTTAAAAAACAAGTAAAATAAGATTATTGATAACATGGCTAATAACAAAGATTATCAGTATGATGAGGAAAATACCTTTATTAAGAAAATCATAAGAAAACTAGATAACTGTAAAGCCTTGTTTATAATAATTAACATTATTTTATTTTTAGTTAGTTTTCCTTTATTTAAGTATGGATTTGATATAGGTGATAGATATAATTTATTATTACTTGTTTTTACCTTGTTATTTGATACATATGTTTTAAGTTTGGAAATTATTTTAAAAAAAGCAGGTCTTTCTTGGTGGGGTATTTTTATTCCTCTTTATAATTTTTATTTATTATTTAAACTTACTTTTGGAAACGGCTATTTATTTGTAGTAACAATTATTACATTACTTGTTTTTTTGTATGCGTATGACTTTTTAAGTTATGTTTCGCAGCTTAGTAGTATAACAACTTTTTTAGAACTAGGCTCTATGGCAGTAGTTGTAATAGAATTTATGATTATATTTTTTATGATTGGAAAACGTTTTGGAAGAAGTGGAATAATAACGATGCTTTTTTCGTTTGTAATAATTCCGAGTATTGCGTTTAATAAAGAATACACTTATGATAATTATTATACTTCTAATTCATATTTAGATTAATTTATTATTTATAAATTAAGCATAGTAAAAAAATTAAAGATATGACAAAAAGTGTAAAGAATTTTGCACTTTTTTACTTTGTTGTGATATAATGCTTTATAGGTTAAAGATGATAGATAAGGAGATGATTTTGTTATGGCTGCTAAGTATGATGAATCATCAATTAAGATATTAGAAGGTTTAGAAGCAGTAAGAAAAAGGCCAGGTATGTACATTGGTTCAACTGATAAAAGAGGTTTACATCACCTTGTTTGGGAAATCGTTGATAATGGTATTGACGAGGCAATAAACGGTTTTGGTAATTATTTAAAAGTTGTTATTCATAAAGATGGATCAGTATCAGTTATGGATGAGGGCCGTGGTGTTCCAGTTGGCAAACACGCTTCCGGTAAATCAACGCCTGAGGTTATTTACACGGTGCTTCATGCCGGAGGAAAATTTCAAGAAGGAGGATATAAAGTATCTGGAGGATTACATGGTGTTGGTGCAAGTGTTGTTAACGCCCTTTCTAAATGGATGCACGTTACAATATGCCGTGATGGTGGAAAATACGAAATATCATTTAAAGATGGTGGACATTTAGATGAACCGTTAAAAAAGGTAGGAAACACGAGTAAAACCGGTACAACAGTAAGGTTCATGCCTGATGATAGTATTTTTTCATCAACTACTTTTTCTTTTACGACGATATGCGAAAGAATGCAAGAATCAGCATTTTTAATAAAGGGTCTTACGATTGACGTTATTGATGAGGAAGATGAAAAAGAGGCACACTTTCATTATGAAAAGGGATTAGAAGAGTTTGTTTCATATTTAAACGAAGGAAAAAAGGTACTTAATAACGTAGTTGGTTTTGAGGCGGTAAAAAATAAAATAGAAGTATCTTTTGCAATGCAGTATACGGAAAGCTATAATGAGAACTTAGTATCTTTTGTTAATAACGTAAAAACATCTGACGGCGGAAGTCATGAAGTTGGTTTTAAAACGGCATTAACAAAGGTATTTAACGATTATGCTAAAAATAATGGTTATTTAAAAGCAAAGGATAAAAACTTTGAAGGAACGGACGTAAGAGAAGGCTTAACCGCGGTACTTTCCCTAAAAATTCCTGAAGACTTACTTCAGTTTGAAGGGCAAACAAAAGGTAAGCTTGGAACGCCTCTTGCAAAAACCGTAACGGAAGCAGTAGTATATGAAAAAATGCAGTTTTTCTTAGAAGAAAATAAATCCGTTGCAACTGACATTATAAATAAAGCACTAAAGGGTAAGGCTGCAAGAGAAGCAGCAAGAAAGGCAAGAGAAGAAGCCCGTAAGGGAAAAACGAAGAATTCTAAAGAAAAGAACTTATCAGATAAACTAGCACCCGCAACAAAAAAGGATCCTAAGAAAAACGAACTATTTATAGTTGAGGGAGATTCTGCTGGAGGTAGTGCTAAAACTGGTAGAGAAAGAAGTTATCAAGCAATTTTACCTTTACGTGGTAAAGTTTTAAACACCGAACGATGTACGGTTGAAGAAGCTTATAAAAACGCTGAGATAAATACTTTAATATACACAATAGGTGCGGGTGTTGGTCCTGATTTTCACTTGGAAGATTGTAATTATGATAAGATAATTATCATGACTGATGCCGATGATGATGGATGTCATATACAAGTTTTACTTGTTACGTTCTTTTATCGTTACATGAGGCCTTTAATAGAAGCAGGGCGTGTATACATTGCAAATCCTCCGCTTTATAAAGTTACTTTTTCTAAAAAAGAAGAAGTATACGTATATTCAGATGACGAATTAAAAGAAGTAACAAAAGGAAGAAAAGTAGAAGATTTACAAAGGTATAAAGGTCTTGGTGAAATGGACGCTAACCAGTTATGGGAAACGACGATGGATCCAGAAAAAAGAAGTTTGTTTAAAATTAAGATAACCGATGTTGCATTAGCGGAAAAACGAGTGTCAATACTAATGGGAGATAAAGTTGAGCCAAGAAAAGAATGGATAGAGGAAAACGTAGACTTTACGCTTGAAGATAACTACGAGATGTTAAAGTAAGGAGGTGAATTATTCGTGAAAGATGTATTAAAAAGAATAGAAGAATATTCGCTTGAAGAAATAATGGGTGAGCGTTTTGGAAGATATTGTAAAACCATTATTTTAGATCGTGCGCTTCCTGACGTAAGAGATGGTTTAAAACCTGTTCAAAGAAGGATTTTGTACGGAATGTATAAATCAGGTAACACCTATGATAAAAAGTATCGTAAAAGTGCTAAAGCGGTAGGTGAAATAATGGGTAATTATCATCCGCATGGTGATTCTTCGATTTATGATGCAATGGTAAGGATGAGCCAGGACTGGAAGATGGCAACGCCTTACATAGACATGCATGGTAACAATGGTTCAATGGATGGTGATGGTCCGGCTGCAATGCGTTATACCGAAGCTAGGCTATCAAAAATAAGTAACGTTCTTTTAAGTGACATTAATAAAGATACGGTTGAAATGGCGCCTAACTATGATGATACCCTAATGGAACCAATTGTTTTACCAGCAGGATTTCCTAATCTTTTAGTAAATGGATCAACCGGTATATCCGCTGGGTACGCAACTAATATTCCTCCACATAACCTAGGAGAAGTAATAGATGCAACCATTAAAAGAATAGATTCACCTAACTGTAGATTAGATTCTATTTTAGAAGTTATGCCAGGACCTGATTTTCCAACCGGTGGTGTAATAGAAGGTACAAAAGAAATAAAAAATGCCTATGAAACTGGTAAGGGAAAAATAATCGTTAAATCTAAATATGAAATTGTAAAAGAAAAGGGTAAGCAAAATATAGTTATTACCGAAATACCATATGATGTTAATAAGGCAATGCTAGTTAAAAAAATGAATGATATTAGGATTGATAAAAAAATAGAAGGTATTTCAGAGGTAAGAGATGAAACTTCTCGTGGTGAGCTTAGGATTGTTATCGAACTTAAAAAGGACGCTAACGCAGAGCTTATTACTAACTATTTATTAAAAAATACTGATATGCAAATTTCATATAGTTTTAACATGATTGCAATAGTTAAAAGAAGACCAAGACAAGTTGGTGTACTTGGAATAATAGATGCGTTTATTAATCATAAAAAAGAAGTAGTAACAAGAAGAACAAAGTTTGATTTAGAGCACGCAAAAGATAGATATCATATACTAGAAGGTTTAATTAAGGCAATTAGCATTTTAGATGAGGTTATAAAAGTAATTAGAGCATCAAAAAACAAAGCGGATGCAATAGTAAACCTAGTAAAAGAGTTTTCGTTTACGGAAAAGCAAGCAACGGCAATCGTAATGTTGCAATTATATCGTTTAACCAATACTGATATAACCGATGTTGAAGAAGAGATGAAATCGTTAGAGGAATCAATTAAGGAATACGAACTTATTTTATCTGATGAAAACGAATTAAAAAAAGTAATGAAAGAAGAATTAAGACGGGTAAAAAAAGAATTTGCTCATCCAAGAAAAACTAAAATAGAAGATGAAATAACAGACATAAAAATAGATTTAACAGCAATGATACCTAAAGAAGATGTTATTGTTGTTGTAACGAATGAAGGATACGTAAAAAGGGTTTCTAAAAAGTCTTATAAAGCAGCGGAAAACGAACCTACGTTAGTTAAAGAAAATGATTACGTAACTGGCTTATTTGAGCAGAATACTTTAGATACATTACTTTTATTTACTAATAAAGGTAACTATTTATACATCCCAGTTCATGAACTTCCTGAGTTAAAATGGAAAGAGCTCGGAAAACACGTAAGTAATATTGTACCAATTAAGCAAGATGAGAAAGTAATTAAGTCTTTTGCAATATCAAGCTTTGATGAGCGAGGAGTTATTACTTTTACTAAAAATGGTATGACGAAAAAGTCACTTCTTAAGGATTTTGTCGTACAACGTTACTCAAAACCTCTTATGTTTATTAAACTTAAGGATGAAGATGAAGTAACTGATGTTACAATGGATTTATATAATGAAGTTTTAATTGTTACTAAAAAAGGATATGCTCTTTGGTATGATAGATCTGATATACCTACGATTGGTTTAAAAACGACGGGTGTTAAAGCAATAAACCTAAAAGATGATGCGGTAGTAATGGGCTGTTTGTTTGATGGAAATAGTGAGTACGTTACTATAATTACTCACAAAGGACTTGCTAAACGAATTAAACTAAATGAATTTGAAAAATCCAAAAGAGCAAAAAGAGGTCTTATTTTATTAAGAGAAGTAAAGAGTAATCCTCAAGAAATAATAAAAGTATACGTTGGTGATGCTAAGAAAAACATTATAATTAAATCAAATAACAAAGAAAAAACGTATAAGTTAACCGAAATTCCAATAATGGATAGGTATTCTACCGGATCAAGTATTTGCAAAACCTTAATTGATGATGTTTATGAAAAGCCTGAATTATTAAATGATACTAAAATAAAAAAAGATACAATATCTAAACCAGTTACTAAACAAGAATCAAAAGATAAAAAGGAAGTTTCATTAAAGGAAATTGATGATAAATTTATGACGATTGATGACTTTTTAAGTAACTTTGATTAAGCAAGATTATTCTTGCTTTTTACTTTATATTTTGATAGAATAACTAACACATGCAAATAATGGGGTGATTAAATGAATAATGAAAATATGGACTTATTAAAATGCGTTATTAAGTTTTTATCTTTTTTTAACTTAAATTTACCAGCTAAAGATAATGGTTATCTTTTAAATTATTTGTTTTATAACAAAAAACTTCCGGTTCTTAATAATGATAAGACAGTAGGAGGCATAATTAAAACTGATGATTGTTTATTAATTTCATGTAACGATGATTTTAAATTAAACGCAAACGTTTCTTTAAAGAAAGAAAAGCTAAAAAAAATTTGCTTTTGTTTAGAAAAAGAAAACACTTCTTTAAATGGTTACGTTGTCTTTAAAAATAAAAATAATTCATATGATGGTTTATATGAGATCTCATGTAATAACGAATTAATAAATAAGATAAACTTTTCTACTTTTGGAAGTTACGTTAATTTTCATGATTTTAAAACAAAAGAATCCGTAAATTTTGGCGTTAAAAACGCTAATTGTGATGATTGTGAGATTAATTTTAATCATTACCGAAAAAAATTAAACATAAACGTTTCTTATGATTCTGATTATTTATATTACATAATAAGAAAGTTTGTGGAAAAAACGGAGTTTCAAGGCTATGATACAATTATAGATGATAATCATGTTGCGGTTGGATATCCTTATTCTGCAATTAATACAGGTGTTGCTTTAAAGGAATTTGAAAAAATATTTCAAGAATACGATTCTTTAGTTTTTGATTTTATAAATAGCATAAAAGAAAAGCTAAATAGTTTTACTTATGGTTTATATGAAAATACTTTTAAAGACGTGTTATCTAATTTAGGGGATAAAAGTATTAAAAATATTTTTGGTTTAGAAGGTTTAAACGATGGGCTTTCATATAAGAAAAATTACCGGTAATAGGTAATTTTTTAATATGTAAGTAAAGTAATAGGATTTAAAAAACATAAATAATTTGTTATAATGTTAAAAGAAGACAATTTAATTATTTTTATTTTTGTATTATTATCATGGGTGATAATATGAAAGTTAAGGTTTTTGATTGTGATTGTGAAAGCGATTTAGAAGAAAGTGTTAATGATTTTATTATGAGTAAAGAAGTTGTTGACATAAAATACCAAGTTTCCATTGCAACTTATGGTGAAGAACAACTTTATTGCTTTTCAGCGATGATAATTTACATAGATAAAGGATGATGAAAATGAAGAAAAATAGTTTTATAAATGGCGCAATAATTGCAACCATTGGAATTGTTTTAACTAAGTTTTTAGGAATTATATACGTAATTCCTTTTTATGCTATAATAGGCGAAGAAAACATTGCGTTATATGGTTATGCATACACTATTTATAATTTATTTTTATCATTATCAACGGTTGGAATACCTCCTGCAATGAGTAAGTTAATTAGTGAATATAACACGTTAAAGTATTATGATACCAAAGAAAGGGCTTACAAATTAGGTAAAAGATTATTGTCCATACTTGGGATAGTATTATTTATAATCATGTTTTTAGGAGCACCTTTTATCGCTAATCAAATAATGGGAGATAACACCGGTGGTAACTCAAAAGAAAGCATAACTTTTGTAATTAGGGTAATATCAACGGCGATTTTGGTCGTACCTTTATTAAGTGTTACCAAAGGTTATTTACAAGGTCATAAGTTCATGACACCGTCATCAGTAAGTCAGGTAATTGAGCAAGTAGTTAGAATAGCAGTTATTTTAATTGGTAGTTATTTATGTGTGATGGTATTTAAAGTGGGCGTTACTAACGCAATTGCAGTAGCGGTGTTTGGGGCTACGGTTGGCGCTGTTATCGCACTTTTATATTTGCTGTTAAAAATTAAGAAAAATAAAAAAGATATAATAAGAAAAACGGAAGTTAAAGAAATAAAAGAAAAGGAAAAGAAAATAACTAATAAGCAAATAATAAAGAAATTACTTATTTATTCAGTTCCTTTTATATCTTTTGGGCTTGCTTTATCAGTTTATGATTACATTGACATGACGACCATAATTGATGGTCTTACGAATTTAGGTTTTAAAACGTCAGATGCCGAAAGTATATTAGGTGTTATTAACACAACCGGAAATAAGTTAAACAGTGTGGTTTTAGCGATATCAACTGGTCTTATGACTAGTTTGGTTCCAAACATAACGGCAAGCTTTGTAAAAAATGACAAAAATGATGTAAAAAGAAAAGTTAATCAATCATTTTTAATGCTTTTATATGTTACCATGCCAATGACGATTGGGCTTTCCATTTTGGCAGGGCCTGTGTTTAATGCGTTTTACGGGGTCTCTACCTGGGGACCAAGGGTATTTTGTTTTACTATTTTTGTAGCATTATTTAGATGTATGTTTACAACGTCAATTTCTATTGCACAATCCTTGAATAAATTTAAAAACGTGTTTTTAAGTATAATTGCGGGTATTATCGTTAAGTTAGTACTTCAAATACCACTTATGCATACCTTTGATGCTTTAGGTTTATATCCGTTCTGGGGAAGTACTTTAGCTACCTTACTTGGACTTTCAACGTCGGTTGTAACTAATTTAATAGTAATAAATAAAGTTGTTAAGTTAGACATCAAAGAATACTTTAAGAAGATGTTTAAGTTTATTTATCCGTTATGCATTATGGTTATCATTCTTTTAATCATGAAAAGGTTTATTCCGCTTAACATAACAAGTAAGTTTAATTCGATTCTTTTAATAATTATTTATGCGTTAGTAGGTGCGTTAATATACTTTACAATAACCATAAAAAATGGATCTTTTAAAGAAATATTTGGAAGTAAATTATTTGATAAATTAAAGAAAGTAAAACAAAGATAAATTTGATTTACTTTTTGTTTACAACTTTAAATCAATTAAATTTTTAAAACTATGTTTTTTTGTTATATTATAATTAGAGGTGATGTTATGACTTTAGAAGATTGCATTTTTTGCACCATAGATAAGCATCCAGATTTTACTCCGGATAAAATTCTTAAGGCGTATTTTAATAATTATCTTTCTAGTGGAAAAGTTAATTTAAAAGCCTTTTCGTATCAAGTGGGTAATTATTATCCGAGAAATGAAATTTATAATATGAAACCAGAAGGCGTAATAAATGAATTAGAACAAAAAACCGGACTTTTTCTAAGTAACGTTGAATTAAATAAATTAATACAAGCATATTGTAATAAATTGGGTAAAAAAAGAGATTATCAATTAGATTACATTACCATGAATTTTAATAACATGGATGAATTAAAGAGTTTTTTAGATAATTTAAATAAATATGACGAAGATGCTCTAAGAGATTTATTGTATACTTCTTATTTATATAATCCTAGTGTAAGATCTTTAATAGAAAAGGCCAATGAAGATTTTAATTATAAACATAGCGTTTTATTAAATGATGATATTTATACTAAGGTTGAAAATTTTCTAAGATACATAAATAATTATTATGATAATAATGAATATCAAGATAAAAAAGATAAGATGCAGTGCGTGGATTCTATATTTAATGTAAATTTAAACAAGAATCAAAAACAGCAAATTTTATCCGATTTATTTTATGGAAACAATAATTTATTTTCTGATGTTTTACCAGACGATTTATCAAAACAAAACGTAATTATTGCCCTTATTAAAAACGCTATTTTAACAGATCTTGTTTTTACTAACGTAAGGGATAGAAATAAAAACGAGTATATTTTATTAGAAAAAATAACTGATAAAGAAGAAGTTTTATATAATGTATTAAATATAAAAAACAAATTATTAAACGTTAATTCAAATGATGTTTTTGCTAACGTAAGTGCAGCTGAATTATCTAATAACATAAGTAATTTAAGTTATGATGATGTTTTGTTTTTATCTTACCTTTATTTAAAAGTAAGAAATACTGATGAGAAGAAAATGATTTTAAAAAACGCTAGAAACGTATTATACGACGTAAATGATATTAATAAAGTAGCCTTTGAAAACACAAGTCACATGCTGGATGTTTTAGACTCTAAGGAGTTTATCGAAGCATTAAATAATGGTTATCATATTTAAAAAAAGTCTCTTTAATTGAGACTTTTTTACATCATGTACATTTCACCGTTATACCCAGCATTATTTTGGGTTGTTTGGTATGGTGATGTTGTGCTTTGGGTGTTCGTTACGGTATTTTGGTAACTTTGGGTATTTGTATTTTGATATGGTGTTTCTAACCTTGATATTCTATTTTCTAAAACGTTTATTTTTTTTTCTATAGCGTTTATTTTTGTTTCTAGTCCGTTATAATTGTCATTCATAAAATTCGGGAACATCATCATGTTAGTTGGCATGTTTCCCATTCCAGGTATTGGCATCATTTGTGGCATAAAATTATTTCTTTCGTTTTTCATACGTGATTCCTCCTTAAAAAGCTTTCATTTAATTATATGCATATAATGGGTTTTGGTGTATAATTATACATGGTGATTATTTTGAGGTTGAAAAATGTTAAAAATGCTAAAAATATTATAGAAGTTTCAGATTATGTTGTTTTAAATCCGGATGACATGATTGGAAAATGGCATGATTTATTTGGAAATAATAATCCAATTGATATTGAAATTGGAATGGGTAAGGGCGATTTTATAATTGAAATGGCAAAAGAAAACCCAAACGTAAATTATGTTGGAATCGAAATGTATGATAGTGTTATTTTAAGGGCTGTGCAAAAATTAAATGACTTACAAATTAACAACTTAAAATTAATTAGAATGGACGCGAATTATATAGATAAAGTCTTTTATAAAGAAGTAAATACCATATACCTTAATTTTTCTGATCCTTGGCCTAAGAAAAGACACGAAAAAAGAAGACTTACGTCTCATAATTTTTTATCTAAGTATGATAATTTATTTGTTAATGATAAAAAAATTATTCAAAAAACTGATAACATAGATTTATTTGCTTTTTCAATTGAGTCATTAAGTACGTATGGTTATACTTTAAAAAGTGTTACCTTAGATTTATATAATAATATGATAGAGAATAACGTTTCAACCGAGTACGAGCGAAAGTTTAATGCTCTTGGAATTAAAATTTGTAGACTTGAAGCTTATAAGAAAAATTAAAAGGTTTTATTTTTTTTCTTTTTTTGTTATAATTATTTTAAAGTAGGTGAATGCGTTGAAGAAATGTTTACTTTTACTTATTTGTATTTTTATTCTATCCGGATGTACCGTTACTAGATTGGATACAAAAAATTATGAAGAAGTAATGGATGAAGTTTTATCATTGGATATAAATCTTTACAATAAAGTTGGAAAAGGTTATAAGTATTATGCCCCAAGAGGTGTTGTAAGAACGGATGCTAATACTTATAATGACGTATTAAAAAGAGGTGATATAACTTATTATTTATACGTTGATGTAGTAAGTTATTATTATAAGGCCGATTATGATTATAAAGTCTCTAACAACGCTTATTATTCTAGGTTGATAAAGAATGGAAAAAAAGAAGGATACGTTGATATTAAAGAGAAAAAAGATAAATTATATGTTCAAATGGTATATAATTATGCTAAAATAGAAACGTATGTTGAAAAAAGGAATCTTAAAGGCGCAATAGAAGACATGAGCTATATGTTATCTAGTGTTGAGTTTAATGATTCTCTTCTAAAGAAGATGCAAGAATCAGGTGAGTTTGGAACGAAAGAAGAAGTTTATAAGTTGTTTGATAATAAGGGTAAAGAAGGTAACTTCTTAGAGTATATAGAAGAATATGATAAATATGAAGCTGAAGATGATGTTGTTGCTCCAGAAGAAGAAATAGAGGTTAAAGAAACCAAAACCACTAAAATTACAACAACTACGACAAAAAAGGATACTACTACAAGTGGTGAGTAAAAGGAAGGTGTGATTTAAGCTATGGGACTTATGAGTAAGTTAAATAAAATGAAGAGTTTCTTATTTGATGAAGAAGAGGAAGAAAAAGAGGTAAAAAAAACATCTAGAAAAAAAGAAAAGAACATAGAGCAGAAGGTAGAAAAAAAAGAAAAGATTAAAATTTTTGAACCGGATGTAAAAGAAAGTATTGAAGAGCTTTCTTTTGAAGATGTTTCTGAAGAAACCATAAAGGTACCGGATGAGGTTCATTCAAGGACTCAGAAAGTATCAGAAAAAAAGTTTTCTTTTCCAGAGTTTGATGATGATGACTTCATGGTTGCTAGTAAGAAACCAGAGCCAATAATTCCGGTTAAAAAAGAAGAACCCAAAAGAATGTTATACCAAGGAAGTAAAAGAAAAGAGGAAACCAAAAAGTTTAAACCAAGTCCTATTATTTCCCCAATATATGGTTTATTAGATAATAACGGTAATAGTGTTAAAGAAGAGTCTAAAACGGAAAAGTCAAGTGATGAAGTAACGATTGATGAAGTAAGAAAAAAAGCTTATGGTGTCTTGGATGAAGAAATAGAAGATACAATAAAAAGATTAAGTACCAAAACGATTGAGGAAGCCGAAAAGGAAATGGAAGGCGAAAATAAAGAGTTATCAAGGCAAAAAAAGAAACATGATAAGGTAAAGGAAGAAAAAGTTGTTAAATCACCAATTGATGATGACGATGATGATATGATTTTGCCTAACGTTAACTTTAAAGAAATTGACGTTGATAAAGAAAGTGCAAAAAACGTAAAAAAAGATCTTAAAAAAAAGCAGCTTGCTAAAGATAACACCGAAGAAGACGATGATGACGACACAAAAGAACAGGATTTATTTAACTTAATTGATACAATGTATCAAAATAAGGAGGAAGAATAATGCAAGAATTTTTGAGTGCATATTTACCAATTTTAATATATATATTATTATGTATCCTAATTGTTTTATTAATAATAATATCTATAAAAGTTATTAGAACTATGAATAGAGTTGAATCCATCGTTGATGACGTTGATGAAAAAGTAAAATCATTAAATGGGGTATTTAACGTGGTTGATGCGGTTACTGATAAATTATCAGCACTAACGGAAGTAATATCGGATTCCATAATATTGTTTATAAAAGGGATATTTAAAAGAAAGAAAAGAAAGCTTGAAAAAGAAGCTAAAAACAAGGAGGAAGAATATGACGAAGAAGAAGAGTAATGCAGGTAAATTTTTCTTAGGAGCAGCTGTTGGAGCAGCGTTAGGTGTTTTGTTTGCACCAAAGTCTGGTAAAGAAACACGTGCGGCTTTAAAAAAGAAAGCTACCGAACTACTTGACAAAGCAAAGGAAATTGACGTAAAAGAAGTAAGGGATTCAATCGAGGATAAAGTATTAGAAATTATTGAAGAAATGAAAAGTTTAGACAAAGAAAAAGTTTTGAAAATAGCAAAGAAAAAAGCTGATGATTTAAAAAAGAAAGCAGATGAGCTAGTTTCGTATACAAAGAAAAAAGCAACTCCTATCGTTGAAGAGGCAGCTGAAGGATTAAGGCAAAAAGCAATTGAGGCAACAAAAAAAGTTTTGGATAAACTAGAATCTAAGTAAAAAAGTGCTAATTTTAGCACTTTTTTTAGTGCAATAGCATAGATTAAAACGAGGAGGAGATTCTAATGTTTAAAGAAATAGTTACAAAGGCAGTAATAGGAAAGGGTAAAAAATATTTTAAAAATAGTTATAATCTTCTTGCGGAGCATAATGCTAATACAATTTTAGGTTGTTGGGTTATTAATCACAAATTCAAAGGTTCCGTTGTTGGAGAAAAAGTTGTTATTGATGGTGATTTTGACATAAACATATGGTATTCATATGATGATGATCAAAAAACTGCGGTTGCTAGTAAAAACATTGCATATACTGAAACCGTAAGCATAAAAACTAAAACGGGAACTTCTATTAACGGAAGTGATATAATAGTAAGATCACTTAAACAACCAACGTGTAGTAACGTTACCGCAAAAGATGATGTAATAGAGTTTGATATAGAAAAAGAATTAGGTATAGAAGTTGTTAATGATGCAAAAGTTAAAATAGCAATAGAAGATGATGAGGATCCTTGGGATACTCTAGAAGATGATGAAGAGGAAGTAGAAAAGAAAATAGATGAAGAAGTTAAAGAGGATTTTATATAGAATCCTTTTTATATAGGAAAAAATATGGTGTAAACAAAAATAGTTGACACATAAAATTATATATGGTAGAATTGATTTATATGAAGGAGGAATAATTAATAATGGCAGTTAAATTAAGATTAAAAAGAATGGGTGCAAAAAAGAAACCTTTTTATCGTATTGTTGCAGCTGACTCAAGAAGTCCAAGGGACGGTAGATTTATTGAAACTATAGGAACTTATAATCCTTTGATAAATCCAGCAGAAACTAAAATAGATGAAGAGTTAGCAATGAAATGGTTAAAAAACGGAGCAACCCCAACTGATACCGTTAGAAACATTTTATCTAAGGCTGGTATAATGACTAAGTTTGCTAACGAAAAGCAAGGTAAGTAATATGCAGTTAGTTAAATTAACAGAAACGATTGTTAAAGAACTTGTAAGTGATCCGGATTCTATTACCGTAAAAGAGTTTCCTAGTGATGACGAAAACGTTATTACCATAGAGGTAATGGTACCAGAAGATCAAATAGGACGGGTAATTGGAAAAGAAGGTAAACTAGCAAAAGCGTTACGAGTTATTGTTCAAGCAAGTTCATATATTAACGATAATAAAAAAGTAAACATAAACATTGATTCATATTAAAATTAGAAATATTTCTAATTTTTTTATTTTTTTAAGGACATTTTAAAGGAAACGTCTAAATATAAACGTGAGAACACCTAAATGAAGAGTGGCTTACCTTTTGATTTTGATATTAGTTTTACTAATGCTTAAAATATAAAAGAAAAAGCTTAGATTTTTTCTTCACTTGTAGTAAACAATAATAAAAAAATAATGTAAATATTATATTTGCAAGTTTAATTTAATTGTTAAAAAATGCTAATTGTATTATAATAAAAACATAAGGATGTGATTGTATGAAAAAAAGACTTATTAGTGCTTTTGTAGCTCTAGCGATATTTATCCCACTTGTAATAATCGGTGGTATATGGCTAAAATTAGCAGCGTGCGTTTTGGGAGTGTTGGCAATTAAAGAATTTTTGGATTTGCCACACAAAAATAAAAGACCTAAATACGTTGATGTAATAATTTACGCATTAACTATTTTACTTGTTTTTATGGACGAAAGAAGGGAAGTTTATTATTTATTTGCAATTTTAATACCAATGCTTATGGTAATATATTGTAATGATAATAAGAAATATAACGCTGATGATGCCTTTAAGTTCATTGGCATGAGTATTTTAATTGGTACTATATTTCATGCGTTTTTGGTTATCAGAGAAAAAAGTTTAATGCTATTTATTTATCTTTTTTTAATAACAACATTAACTGATACTTATGCACATTTGTCCGGTAGTTTAGTTGGAAGACATAAACTAGCACCTAAAATTTCTCCTAATAAAACATGGGAAGGAGCAATAATCGGTGGTATATTTGGAACGCTTTGTGCTGCAACGTTTTATTATATAGTAATTGATAGTAATGTAAGTGTATTACTTTTGCTTACGATAACTTTAATTTTGTCAAGTTTAGGACAACTTGGTGATTTGTTTTTTAGCGCTGTAAAAAGAAATCATGATATAAAAGATTTTTCTAATATAATGCCAGGACACGGTGGCGTATTAGATAGGTTGGACAGTATAATTTTTGTTATTATTGGATATATTTTATTATCAGGTGTTTTTTAGGAGGAATAATGCTTACGTTAATATATTTTATATTAATGCTTGGAATAATTGTCTTTGTTCATGAACTAGGACATTTTTTCTGGGCAAAAAAATCAGGTGTTTATTGTTATGAATTTTCTTTAGGATTTGGTCCTAAACTATTTTCTTTTAAAAGAAAAAATGATGAGACTTTATATTGCTGGCGTCTTATTCCAATCGGTGGCTACGTCGCAATGGCTGGAGAAGAAGTAGATGATGATACAAGTGTTCCCAAAGATAAAAAGATGTATAATAAGCCTTGGTACAAAAAATTAATAATAGTACTTGCCGGGGTTACCAATAACTTTATATTAGCCTTTTTGGTTTTGTTTTTCATGGCTTTATGTTATGGATCTTATACAACCAAACCAATCATAGGAGAAGTAGCAAAGGATTCTGCAAGTGAAAAAGCAGGATTACAACCAGGTGATGAAATAATTAGCATAAATGGTAAAAGAACTAGAACTTGGGATGATGTTACTTTAACGCTTACTTTAGCTAATAATGAAAAAGCACAAAAGTTAATCGTTGAAACTGATTCTGGAAAAGAAAAAGAAATAAAAATAAAACCAGAGAAAATAAAAGATAAAGAAGGAAATGTTTCCTATGCATATGGTATGGGATTAGATGATACGAAGTACCATGGCATTGGTAACGCATTTAAGTATGCGATAAGTAAGTTTGGTTCTACTTTTAATTCAATGATTGTAACCATTAAGGCTTTGGTTACTGGTGATATCGGATTAAATGCATTATCTGGTCCGGTTGGTATTTACTCAATCGTAGGAGAGCAAAGTAAAGCTGGTTTAGAAGGATTGCTTTACTTACTGGCTTATCTTTCTATAAACGTAGGTTTTATTAACTTAATACCATTTCCTGCGTTTGATGGATATCGTGCTTTAATTATTATAATAGAAAAAATAACTAAGAAGAAAGTTGATGCAAAAGTAGATGCAATTGTAAATAACATAGGTCTAATGCTTTTATTTGCACTTATGATATTTATAACGGTAAAAGATGTTTTGAGGCTTTTCTAACGAAAATTCTCTTTTTAAAAAGGAGGTTTTATGGTGAAGGATTTAAATGTTGTTTTTATGGGGACGCCAGAGTTTTGTGTTCCAATATTAAAAAGTTTGATTAAAGAATGTAACGTAATAGCAGTAGTAACGAAACCAGATAAGGAAGTTGGAAGAAAAAAAGAAATTGTATATTCTCCAATAAAAAAAATTGCGTTAAAAAATAATATTCCTGTTTTGCAGCCTATTAAAATAAAGGAAGAATATCAAGAAATACTTGATTTAAAACCGGATATTATAATAACTTGTGCTTATGGCCAAATAGTACCAGAAGTTATTTTAAACGCACCAAAATATGGTTGCATAAACGTTCATGCGTCACTTCTACCAAAATTAAGGGGAGGAGCTCCAATTCATAAATCAATTATTTATGGATATAAAAAAACGGGAATAACTATTATGTATATGGATAAAGGAATGGATACTGGTGATATGATATCCAAAACCGAAGTTGAAATAGCAAATACTGACACCGCTGAAACACTTCATGATAAACTTCAAAAAGTATCAGTACCACTTTTAATGGAAACCTTACCTAGTATAATTAATGGTACTAATAAAAGAGAAAAACAAAATAATGATGAGGCAACTTATGCGTATAACGTATCAAGGGAGGATGAACACGTTTTATTTAACGATACTTCTTTAAACGTATATAACAAAATAAGAGGACTTAATTCATGGCCTGGAGCTTACGCTATACTAGATGATAAAAACATTAAATTATGGATGTGTAAAATTAATGATAAAGTTTATGATAAAACGCCTGGTACCATAGTTAATTTAAGCAAAGAAGGAATGGAAGTTGTAACAAAAGATAAAAGTATATTAATAACAGAGTTACAATTACCTGGTAAAAAGAAAATGAGTATTAAAGATTTTGTAAACGGAAATAAAAAAGAAGATTATTTAAATAAATGTTTTAAATAATCTTTTTTTAGAGAAATTTAAAAAGTTATGTTTAAATATAAAGATGAGAGGACTTAACGCCAAAGGTTAAACATGTTTTCCTTTTTTTATTCAAAAAAGAATGAAATGAAAAAAGAAACAAAGTTTCTTAAAGTAGTAGTAATCTTTTTAATTTTATTGTTAAGAATACTAATATTTAAAATATAAAAGAAAAAACATTTAAGGGAAGCATGCCTAACCGTGTTAGGTACTTTCACTATTTATATTATATAAAAAATATAAATAATTAATGCATTAGTCAAGAAAAAGTAGACAATAGAGGGGGATTATAAATTAGAAATACCAAGCATTTTTTCTTTGTATTGAATAGGAGTTAA
>CASEJU010000040.1 GCA_949288335.1 uncultured bacterium
CCCTCTTTTTTAAATAGTATTAACCATAAACAGGGAAAAAATTCCAAAAAAAAGGAGATTACACGGTTTCCCATGCAATCTCAAAAAAGAATAAAAAGGGGTTGGCTAGTTGTGATACTAGCACCAGCTTTCGTTTCCTCCAGCTGGTGTCATTTATACTAATCAAAAATGAAGCAAAAGTCAACCTTTTTTTATTATTTTTTTAAAAAAGTTTCATACCTTAATTGATTTGCAAACATTCGTTTGTTATAATTGGTTTGTAATGCAAAGAGGGTATAAAATGAAGCTTAATGAAATATCTGGAATTGGTCCTAAAATGGTTGAAAAATTAAATAGCATTAACATATATAATATGGATGATTTAATAAGGGATTATCCATATCGTTTTGACGTGCTTAAAAAAAGAGACATAAACGATGAACGCTATTTTGATAATTTTGTAAGTGATGGTGTTGTTTTATCCGTTCCAGTAATAAGCTTTTTTAAAGGAAGAATGAACCGTTTAACTTTTAGGTGTAACATTCAAAATAAATTAGTTAAAGTAACGATTTTTAACAGAGCTTTTTTAAAAAATAGTATTACGCCGGGTAAAGTAATTACCGTAATAGGAAAATATAATCCTAAAATGGAGGTCTTAACTTGCACTAACATAATTTTAAAGCCTTTAAACAAAAAAGAAATAATACCTGTTTATCATTTGTGTAAGGGGCTTACTTCTAAACAGCTAAGAGGTTTTATAAACGAAGGATTAAAACATTATGATGTTAAAAATAACGTCCCGGATGAATTAATGAAAAAGTATGGTTTTATAAATGAGGGTGATGCTTTAAAAATAGTTCATAATCCGGATGATGAAGATACTTTAAAAGAGGCTTTAAAAACGCTTAAGTATGAAGAGTTATTTACCTACATGTTAAAGGTAAGAATGCTTAAGAAAAAAAACGAGGAGCACAACAAAGCCTTTGTTAAAAAAATAAACGAAGAAAAAGTAAATGATTTTATTAAAAAGCTACCTTTTGAACTAACTAAAGATCAATTAAAGGTAACGGAAGATATGCTTAATGATTTAAAAGATTATACCAAGATGAATAGACTCCTTCAAGGAGATGTTGGTTCTGGTAAAACGGTTGTTTCGTTTATATTAGCGTATGCATGCTATACAGCAGGTTATCAGTCTGCCATGATGGCACCAACTGAAGTACTTGCAAAACAGCACTATAAAAATGCTTTGGATTTATTTAAAAACACCGATTTAAAAGTTTCGCTATTAACGGGTAAAATGAAACAAAAAGAGAAAAAAGAAATTTATAATAAGTTAAAGAATAACGAAATAGATTTATTAATAGGTACGCACGCACTAATTAGTGATGGCACTTATTTTAATAATTTAGGACTTGTAATAACTGATGAGCAGCACCGGTTCGGGGTTAATCAAAGATTAAAACTAAAAGATAAAGCGTTAAGTCCTGATGTTTTAATGATGAGTGCAACGCCAATTCCAAGAACTTATGCCTTAACTATTTATGGAGATACTGATGTTTCGAGTATTAAATCCATGCCTAAAGGAAGAAAAAAAGTTATTACATGCGTTAAAAAAACAAACGAATTAAAAGATGTTTTGCAAGGGGTTTATGATGCTTTAAAAAATAATAATCAAGCGTACGTAATATCTCCTATGATAGAAGAAAATGAAAGTGCTGATTACACAAACGTAAATGATTTAAAGCACAAGTTTGAGCTTGCTTTTAAAAATTATAGTATTGGCATGCTTCATGGTAAGATGGATGATGAAGAAAAAGAAAAGGTTATGAAAGAGTTTAAAGAAGGAAAAATAAACATTCTTATTTCAACAACCGTTATAGAAGTAGGAGTAGACGTAAAAAACGCAACGGTTATGGTTATATTTGATGCCGATAGATTTGGTCTTTCTCAGCTTCATCAATTAAGAGGAAGAGTAGGAAGAAATAACGTTCAATCATACTGCTATTTAATAAGCGACAAAGATACAAAAAGACTTAAGATAATGGAAGAAGAATCAGATGGTTTTAAAATAAGTGAAGCTGACTTTAAACTAAGAGGACAAGGTGACCTTTTTGGATCAAGACAAAGCGGAGCCTTATCATTTAAACTATCAGATGTAAGGCGGGATTATGATCTTTTAGTTAAGGTAAGAGATGATGTAAATGAATATATGAAAAAAAATAATTAAAAAGGTGCACCATTGGAGCACTTTTTTGCATTATATTACCAAATTCGATTTATTTCTTAAAAATAATCCATATAATAACTAACCCGAAAGGAGCATTATATGGATTATTATAATAAAATAAAAGATGTAATAGCAAAAAAAGAAATAAACGAAGGGGTAAGAAGACTACAATCAAATAAAGATACTTTAAATGCCTATTATGAAATAGGAAGACTACTTGTTGAAGCACAAGGTGGAGAAAAAAGAGCAAAATATGGGAATGAATTAATTAAAAATTGGTCTAAAAGATTAGTAGAACAATATGGAAAA
>CASEJU010000041.1 GCA_949288335.1 uncultured bacterium
TGCATCAACAACCAAGATAATGACCGGAATACTTGCAATCGAATCTGGTAAATTAAATAAAACCGTTACGGTAACAGATAAGGTATTAGAAAGCTATGGTTCAGCGATTTACTTAAGTATTGGAGAGAAAATGAAACTTAAAGACATGGTATATGGCCTTATGATGCAAAGTGGAAACGATGCGGCTTTAATGATCGCAGAATACTTGGGAGGAGAAGAAAAATTCGTTGAAAAAATGAATGAAAAAGCTAAAGAAATAGGTATGGAAAACACTATTTTTAAAAATCCCCATGGATTAGACGAAAAAACAAAGAACTATTCAACTGCATATGACATGGCCCTTTTAATGCGTTATGCACTATCAGATTCTACCTTTAGAAAGATAACAGGATGTAAAAAACACACCGTTAAAACTGATGAAAAAACATACGTTTGGACAAATAAAAACAAACTTTTATATACGTATAAATATACTACCGGCGGAAAAACCGGCTATACTGATAAAGCAAGAAGAACGCTTGTTACATCAGCCTCTAAAGACGATATGAACCTTATTGTTGTAACGCTAAATGATCCAAATGATTTTAAAAATCATAAAGAACTTTACGAATACGTATTTAATAATTATAGTATGGAAAAAGTATTTGATAAAGATAAAATTAAAATAAAAGGTAAAAAAGTATACGCTAAAGACGACTACTATTACCCGATTACAAAAGAAGAAAAAGATTTAATAAACATAGAATACAAAATAAAAGACAAAAAAAAGTATAAAAAAGATGAACAAATAGGAGAAGCCATAATAAAACTAGGTAATAAAACCATCCATAAAGAAAAGCTATATGTAAAAAAATAAAGTGTAAACGTAAAATATATAAACTTGACTATAACCCTTTAAAAGTTTACAATATAAGTGTATAAGTATAAATGTTATACAAGTTTATGGAGGTAAAAAATGGGAAATGTACTTGTTTCTGTTTTACTTCTAATAATTGGATTATTTGTTGGTGCGATAATCGCATTTGTTATAACTACGTTAAAAAAGAAAAACGAAGAACACAAAGCTTCAAACATAATTGAAAAGGCTAAAAAAGAAGCAGAAAAGCAAAAAAGAGATGCTTTGTTAGAAGCAAAAGAAGAGTCTTATAAATTAAAACTTGAAACGGATAAGGAAATTAAAGAAAAAAAGCAAGAGTTAAAAGAAAATGAAGAACGTTTAATAAAGCGCGAGGATGGAATTGCTAAGCGTGATGAGTTACTTCAAAAACGTGAACAAATGCTTGAAGAAAAAGAAAATGGCATTATCCAAAAACAAAAAGATATTCAAAAATTAGAAGAAAAAGCTGAAAATGTAATTAAGGAACAAATTGAAAAATTAGAAAAAATTTCTGGTTTTTCTAAGAAAAAAGCAAAAGAAGAAATAATGAAGCAAGTTGAGATTTCAATGAGTGCCGAAATTTCAGCTTACATAAAAGAAAAAGAGGCAGAGGCTAAACTTGAAGTTGATAAAAAGGCTAAAAATTTATTAGTTGAGTCCATGCAAAAATATGCATCAGACGTAACTAATGAACAGACCGTTAGTGTTGTTGCACTACCAAATGATGACATGAAAGGTAGAATAATAGGAAGAGAAGGAAGAAACATAAGAACTATTGAAGCGGTAACAGGGGTTGATTTGATAATTGATGATACGCCTGAGGCAATAGTTTTGTCAAGTTTTAATCCTCTAAGAAGAGAAATAGCTAGACAAACAATTGAAACTTTAATAAAAGATGGACGAATACATCCTGCAAGAATCGAAGAACTATATGATAAAACTTGCAAGGAAATGAATGTTAAAATAAGAGAATATGGCGAAGAGGCAATGTTTGATTTAGGAATAACAAAACTTGATCCAGAACTAGTTACAATAGTTGGTAAATTAAATTTCAGAACTAGTTATGGACAAAATGCTTTACAGCACTCCAAAGAAGTTGCTCATCTAGCAGGAATAATGGCCGCTGAATTAGGTGAGAACGTAGCCCTTGCTAAGAGAGCTGGATTACTTCATGACATAGGAAAAGCAATCGATTTTGAAGTGGAAGGAAGCCATGTAGAAATAGGAGCTGACCTTGCTAAAAAATATGGTGAGGATGACGTTGTTATAAATGCAATAGAATCTCATCACGGTGATAAATCCGCAAATAATATTATCTCGGTTTTAGTTGCAATAGCAGATAGTCTATCCGCAGCAAGACCTGGAGCTAGAAATGATTCTTTAGAAAACTACGTTAAACGATTGGAACAATTAGAGTCAATAGCAATGGATTTTGATGGGGTTGAAAAAGCTTATGCAATGCAAGCTGGAAGAGAACTTAGGGTAATAGTTGAACCTGAAAAAGTTGATGACGTCGGAAGTTACAAAACTGCAAGAGACATAAAAGATAGAATCGAAAACGAAATGCAATATCCGGGTACCGTAAAGGTAACGGTAATAAGAGAAACAAGAGCAACAGAAGAAGCCAAATAAGGTTTCTTTTTTTATTTATTAAATCATATGATTTAATAAGGAGGTCTATCATGAAAAACCAAATCGCATTTTATTATAGTTTGCATCCTAAAGAAATCGCACATCTAAACGATAAATATTTTTTTGAATACTTAGGTAATAACTATGCTTTAGAGCCATTTGGTAGACCAGTTAGTGAAGCTGATTCACTATATAAAGTAAATAGACAAATGATATCTCGGAATCTTTTGGTTCATGAAATAATATTAAATAATGAAAAAAACGTTATAACTTACATAAATAATATACCATACGTTTTAATGGAAATATACGTAAATAAAAACGCAAGAATAACATTGGCAGATGTTTGCCATATTAATAATAATTCCATAAATATTGAATGTGATAGTGTTATAGCAAGATATGATTGGGTTTTTCTTTGGGAGGCTAAAAATGATTATTTTGAAGCACAAATAAATGAAATAGGGAAAAAATATCCTAATCTTTGTAATTATGTTAATTATTATATTGGCCTTGCAGAAAACGCTATATCTTATGTAAGATTTGCAATGCAATTAGAATCACAGATTCAAACAAGCATTTGTCATAAACGAATTGACTGTTCTGGAACACTTTACTCTTTATATAATCCGTTAAATTATGTTTGTGATTATAAAGTAAGAGATATATGTGAATACGTAAAAAACGCTTTCTTTTGTAACAAAGACGCTTTTGATATAGTATGTACTTACTTTAAAAATAATTATTTAAGTTATAAAGAAGCCCTTTTATTTTATGGAAGATTACTTTATCCGTCTTATTTTTTTGATTTATATGATGACATTGTAAATAAAGATTTAAAAGAAAATAAAATTGAGGACGTAGTAAATAAATCAGATGCTTATGAAATATTTTTAGTAAACGTGTATATGTATCTTTCTAAAATTTATAATAAATACATTCCTGCAATTGATTGGATAATAAAAAAAGCTATTTAAAAGCTTCTTCGTAATTAACAACCTTTATTACCTCAGGTATTTCGCTTGTTAGTATTTGTTCAATGGTATTATTAATAGTCATATCCGCAAACATACATCCGGCACATGCCCCTTTTAATTTTACATAACAAATTCCATTTTCAAATTTTATAAATTGTACGTCGCCACCATCTTGATTTAGATATGGTCGTATTTTGTTTAATACTTCTTTTATATTTTCTTCAATTTTGTTCATTTGTAATCACCAAGTAAATTATACAGCACGTAAAAATGAAAGTAAAGCATTGTTTGTTTTAGGTTTTTATATGTGTTATAATAAAAAAAGAGGTGTACTTATGAAAGATTATAAGAAGGGAGACGTAGTAAAGGCTAGAATAACCAGAATTGAAAAATATGGTGCTTTTGCCGCGATTGATGAAAAATACAGTGGTTTAATACACGTTTCTGAAATTACAGATAGATACGTAAAAGAGATTACGGATTTTGTTGATGTCGGGGACGTAATCAACGTTAAAATTTTAGATTTTTCTGAAAGAAGTAACGCACTTAAGTTATCTGCAAAAGAAGTTAATGGCGATTTATATAAAAATAAAAAAAGAAAAATTAAGGAAACGGTATTTGGTTTTTATCTTTTAAAGGCTGCTTTACCTAGTTGGATAAAAAAGAAAATGGAAGAGATTAACAAAAAAAGTTAAAACTTACTTGACATTCATTAAAAATATTGTTATATTTATATACGTTCTCACGTGTGTATTTGGATGCTTAGCTCAGTTGGTTAGAGCACTTGCCTTACAAGCAAGGGGTCATAGGTTCGAGTCCTATAGCGTCCACCATTTAATATGCCGAAATAGCTCAACTGGTAGAGCAACTGACTTGTAATCAGTAGGTTGCGGGTTCAAGTCCTGCTTTCGGCACCATGTTATTGCCTCGTCGCCAAGTGGTAAGGCATCAGACTTTGACTCTGACATGCGCAAGTTCGAATCTTGCCGAGGCAACCAAA
>CASEJU010000042.1 GCA_949288335.1 uncultured bacterium
GAACTCCCGTATACAGCTTGGAAGGCTGTGGTTCTACCATTAAACTACACCTGCATCAAGTAGGCATTTTTAATTATACTTATTTTTGAAGTATTGTCAATAGCCTTCCAAGAAAAAAATAAAATATAAAGAAGGTTACTACGTAATTATTATATGCTTATTTAATAAAAATATAATTTTTGATTATTTTACCCATACCATAAATACATAGATGTATATAATAGGCTAGGAGGTAAGAAAAAAGATGGAAAATTATACATATGGCATGGATGATGTTTTATTTAGAACATTTATGATGCCCGCTGTTATGCCAAATAACACTAATTTAAATACCCAAATGAACATGCTTGATAATGCAAGTGTAAATGCTAATTTTAATAATCAAAACATGATGAATAAAAACAATAAGTTTTTAAGCCCTAAAGAAGGTTTTTTAAGAGGAAACATGGAAGCTGGAACTTATATTCCATATAAAAACATGACTTATTTAAAGCCTAATATAAATAATCAAAGACAAAATGATTTATATAAGTTACAAGAAATGGCTTTTGCAGCACATGACATTAACTTATACTTAGATACTCATCCAAATGACAATAATGCAATAAAACTATACAATGAGTATAACAAGCAAGAGAGAATGCTTAATGATCAATATGAAAGGAAATATGGTCCGGTTGACTTATCTGACACAGAAGGCCTTAGCAATACGCCTTGGGCTTGGATAGAAAATCCTTGGCCATGGAATAAGTAGGAGGGGTAAACATGTGGAAATATTCTAAAAAATTACAATATCCAATTGATATTAAAAAGAAAAACTTAAAGATGGCTAAAGCTGTTATAAGTCAGTACGGCGGTGCTCAAAGTGAGCTTTCTGCGGCACTTAGATATTTAAACCAAAGATACTCTATGCCTGATGCTAAAGGAAGAGCTTTATTAAATGATATCGGAACGGAAGAACTTGCACACGTTGAAATGATTTGCACGATGGTAAACCAAATGATGAAAGGAGCAACCACTGAAGAGTTAAAAGAAGCAGGACTAGAGGGAAACTATACCGAGCATGGCCTAGCACTATTTCCAACCGATGCTAACGGGGTTCCTTGGACATCAACGTATATTTCAACAACCGGAGATCCAGTAGCAGACTTAGAAGAGGATTTGGCTGCTGAACAAAAAGCACGGGCAGTATACGAACACTTAATTGACTTATCTGATGATCCGGATATTACTGGACCATTATTATGGCTTAGACAAAGAGAAATCGTTCACTATAACAGGTTTAAAGAACTATCTGATGAATATAAAGCTAAGTACTATTATAAATAAACGGCTTACGGTTTTAACCCGTAAGTTTTTTTAATATGGTAATACTTTAATATTATAATTTACGTTTTCTATTTCATTTTTAATTTTTAAATCATCAATTATCCGTTTATTATCAATAAGTACGTTTTCTTTTACGTAAGAAAAATGATATATTACGTAATCTTTTAAATCTTTAAATTGATAGCTAAAGGCCGGGTTTTCACCTAATGCAAGTGATACATCTTTTACTAACTTTTTTGTTATTTCTTCACTTATGTTTTTAGATGATACTATTATTAATGAACCATTTTGTTTTTGAAAGCAAATGCTTAAATAATCCTTTATTTCTTCATTATTTATACTTTTTATTTCTATTTCGTAATTTTCACATTCGCCCTGTTTTATTATGTATTCATATTCTTCTTTTAAAACGGCAAAGATTTTTGCAAAAGAACTAATGTAACCTTGTTCATATTCTTTTGTTAGCATTTAATCACCATTATAATTATATTCATAATAAAAAAACTTATGAGTAATTCATAAGTTTAATATTGTTTAGCCCAGTATATTTTAGTTGTTGCTTTTTTACCACAACATACGCATGTTTTATCACCATCAGGCTCTTTACCTTCAAAAGGAATACACCTTGATTTTAAACCTAAATCATCTTTTATTTTGTTTTCACATGCTTCATCACCACACCAGTTAGTAAAGATAAAGCCAGGTTTTTCTTTTGCAATTTTCGTCATTTCATCATAATTAGATGCATCATAAATCATGCTGTTACGCCTTTTTAAGGCTCTTTCGTACATATCATTTTGAATGTTTATTAAAAGTTCGTTAACTTTTATTACCGCTTCATCTATTGGTACTTTTATTTTTTCTAAAGTATCACGTCTTACAATCGTTACCAAACCTTCTTTTAAATCACGCATTCCAACTTCTATTCTAACCGGGTATCCTTTAACTTCTGCTTCAGCAAATTTAAATCCTGGAGTTTTATTTGAGTTATCTATTTTATAAGTTATTAGGGAATCACTTAAATCTTCTTTTAGATCATTTACAACTTTATTTATTTCTTCATCGTCTTTAATTGGAATTATAATTACTTTATAAGGTGCTATTCTAGGTGGTAAGACAAGTCCTCTGTTATCACCATGAACCATAACTAAAGATCCAATCATTCTGGTTGTGCATCCCCAAGATGTTTGGTATGGATACTCTAGTTTATTATCTTTATTTAAAAACTTAATATCAAATGCCTTTGCAAAACCTTGACCAAAGTAGTGTGAAGTTGCGTTTTGAAGGGCAACGCCATCATACATCATCGCTTCTATAGCGTAGGTTTCTTCTGCTCCCGCAAACTTTTCTTTATCGGTTTTTTTACCAGTAAAAACAGGTATTGCTAAAATGTTTTTTTGAAAGTCTTCATATATTTTAAGCATTCTTAAAGTTTCTTCTTTAGCTTCTTTTTCACTAGCGTGCATGGTATGACCTTCTTGCCATAAAATCTCACGACTTCTTAAAAAAGGTCTTGTTGTTTTTTCCCATCTAACGATTGTGCACCACTGGTTATATAATAAAGGTAAGTCACGGTATGATTTAATTATTTTCTTAAAGTGTTCGCAAAAAAGTGTTTCGGAAGTTGGCCTTACGCACATTTTCTCTTCTAGTTTATTTTCTCCGCCGTAAGTTACCCAAGCTACTTCAGGAGCAAATCCTTTAACGTGTTCTTTTTCAACGTTTAATAGGCTTTCTGGTATAAACATTGGCATTTGTACGTTTTCGTGTCCTGTTTCTTTAAACTTTTTATCTAATATACTTTGCATGTTTTCCCAAATGGCATATCCATAAGGCCTTATTATCATGCTACCTTTAACGGACGAATAATCTATTAAGTCCGCTTTTTTAACAACATCCGTATACCATTTAGCAAAATCAACGTCTTTGTTTGTTATTTCTTTTACTTGATTATCATTCATTTTAACACTCCTTACTTGTGCGTAATTCATGATTAATATTATAGCATATTTTAATAATTTATGATAAATATTGTATAAAAAAAGAACATTATGTAAAGAAAGAGAAAATATTATCTCTTATTTTAAATTAAATTAGTAAATATGGTAAAATATTTATAAGAGGTAATTAAAATGGAGAAAACATTAATAGATACTAATGAAAAACTAAAAGAACTTTTAATTCATTTGGGCATTAGCGAACGTATATTTTATCACGCCTCTAAAATGGACGTAAGTATAGTGCGATTGTTTAAAGAAAAAATAATTAATAATTATAGTTTAAAAACGCTTGATGAAGTAACGAAAAACCTACTTGGTGTTTATGGTAATTTTATCGCTACATGTTACTTTAGAGCTTTATATGATGATGTAAAAAATGAAGTTCCAATAAAAGATAAAACCGGCAAAGTAATTACTAAAGCTGATATTTCTTACTTGGATAATTCTGGTATGTTAAATTATTGTGAAGTAAAAGCAGCTCATCAAATAATAGATAACATAAGAAATTACGTTGATTTAGACGACGTTAAAACCGGTTCATACGAAGATAAGGATAATGAGATAATAAAGTATAAAAACATTGGAAAAAAATTAATAACACAGGTTAAAAAATTATCTTCAACCAAGAAAAAGGTAAACGTAATTATTTTTAAAGGTTGTTATGTTGATGATGTTATAAAAAGAAAGTTAAATGAATTAAATGCAAATACAATGACCATTATGGTTGATATAAACGAACTAGAAACCGAAATAATAAGAAAGATAATGAATATTAAACAATTTTTAAATATGAATACCATTATAAATATAAATGATGAAAACGTATTAAAGAAAAGGTGATAAATCATCTTTTTTTCATATAATTAATTAGGTGATACGTTTGATTAAAATAACGGTTAAAGATATTTTAGAAAATTGTGATGCTAAGTTATTAATAGGTGATGAAAAACAAGAAGTAAAGCAGTGCTTCGTTGATAGTAAAAAGGTAAAAGAAGGTGGGTGTTTTTTTGGTATAAAAGGAAATCATGTTGATGGATCCATTTATTATAAAGAGGCTTTTGATAACGGAGCAAGTATATGCATAATAAGTAAGATTTATGATTTGGATTTAAAAGGATATGATGATAAGACGGTTATAGTTTCAAATGACGTAAAAAAATGCTTGCAAGATATTGCGAGGTATAAAAGAAGCTTGTTTAATGGAACCGTAATAGGTATAACAGGAAGTGTTGGGAAAACATCTACTAAGGATATTTTATCTAGCATATTATCAGAAAATTTTAAGGTTTTAAAAACAAATGGTAATGAAAACAGTCAAATTGGTCTTCCGCTTACTATTTTAAGATTAAAAGATGAAGATGTAATGATTTTAGAAATGGGTATGAGTAACCTTTTAGAAATGCATAATTTATCTTTGATAGCAAAACCTAACATTGCAATAATTACAAACGTTTTTGATTCACATATTGGGAATTTAAAAACACGTGAAAATATTTTAAAAGCAAAAATGGAAATAATAGACGGAATGGATAAAGGATATTTAATCATAAATAATGATAATGATATGCTTAGTAATTTAAATGTTGAGATTAATCCTTTAATTAACGTTATGACATTTGGTATTAAAAATAAAAGTAACGTTATGGCGCATAACATTATAACTGGTATAGAAACTACTTTTGACATTGATGATATAAATGAGTTAAAAATAAAAGGTGGTAAGTGTTTAGTATACAATGTATTGCCGGCTTATTTAGTGGGTAAGTTACTTGGTTTATCAAGATCAATGATTAAAAAAGGGATAAATGAGTGCCATGTGGAAAAACACCGCCTAGAAATAATTAATCTTAATTATGGTGTAACATTAATTGATGATTCTTATAACGCCAGTTATAATTCTGTAAAAGCAGCTTTAGAATACATGGAAAATTTTAATGGCAGGAAAATATTGGTTTTAGGTGATATATTACAGCTGGGTAAAGAATCCAAAAAAATTCATAAAAAAATAGGAAAATTAGTTTCTTTATTTAATATTGATTATTTAATAACGATAGGTAAATATTCAAAGTACATAAAAAAAGAAGCACAAAAAAACGGTATGAAAAGAAGATGCACAAAGCATTTTAAAAACGAAGTTAAAAGTGGGAAGCACGTTAAATCTTTAATTAAAAAAAATGATGTGTTACTTATAAAAGGTTCAAATGGTATTAATTTAGTTAACTTGGTTAATTATTTAAAGAATTCTTTTAAAATTGATGAGGACGCATAATTGTGATATAATTAATTTGTAATATAATATAGGAGGATGGTAGTATGTTATGTAACTGGTGTGGTAAACAAGTGGATTCTAATTCAAAATTTTGCCCAAATTGTGGAAAGGAGATATTAAAAGAAGAAAAAGAAGTTTCTAGTGAGAATTTAAAGACCGAAGAAAAAACAGCATCGCAAACCAGCGATAATAAAGTTGATGAAGCAGTAAATGAAACGAAGTCAAGTGATAATTCAGTTGTCGTTGAAAAGGCAAATGTTGGTTTGGCTATTTTGTCATTTTTCATTCCGTTGGCAGGTTTAATAATATTTCTTGTGAAAAAAGATGATGAGCCTAAAACTGCTAAAACTAGTGGTATTTGTGCAATAGTAGGTTTTTTATTAGGGTTTATATTATCATTTATAATGACTTTTTTAGTTATTAACGGAGGATTAAGAATATCTGAAAAAGTGATTGATAAATCACTAAACGTTGTTGATAAAGCTATAGATAAAAGTGATGATGTAATAAATGATATTGAGGAAAACAAGAATGTGGATATTTCAAGTAGCTGGAGTAATTATGAGTTTTCAGTTAATGGTAAACTAGTAAAATTACCTTGTACGTATAAGGAACTAAAAGAGGCAACCGGTTTTAGCATGAAAACCGCTCAAGAAAATTCAAGCCTATCAAATAATTATTATACGTTAGTTAATATGTATAAAAATGATAAATTAGCTTTGTATACCGAGATATTAAATGATACCGATAGTGATGTTAAATATACCGATGCAAAAATAACTAAAGTAGGTCAAAGTAAGTATCAAGTTTCAACCGGCGCGGATAAATTAACTTTTCCTGGGAATTTAAAAGCCGGAGATGAAATAACCGAAGATAAAATAAAAGAATTATTTGGAGAACCTACTGATGTTTATAATTATGAAAGTGATGGGTATAAAAGTGTAACTTATACTTATAATGAAGATACCACTTGGACTACAACAAACTTTTATGAAATAAAAATAGTAAATGGTATTATAGATGAATTAACTTTAGATAATAGAAATTATAAATAAGAAGGATTAACTTTTTAATCCTTCTTTTAACATGTCTTCTAACTTTTTACATTTATCTTGATCCATATCTTTAACACCTTTTAATGGATAGTCTATATTTAACTCTTCATATTTATGAACGCCTAAAGTGTGATATGGTAAAAATTCTATTTTTTCTACGTTTTTAATTGGTTTAATAAACTTAATAAGTTCACATACGTATTCTTTTGTATCATTTATACCAGGTACTATAACAACTCTTAACCAAAGTTTTTTATTCATTTTTTCACACATCTTTATAAATTTAACGCTAGTTTCAAAATTACCTTTGGTCATTTCCTTATAATTTTCTTTATTTGTGCCTTTAATGTCTAATAAAACAAGGTCAGTATACTTTAGTACCTCTTCACAATTAAGTATGCTTCCCGCGGTATCTAAACAAGTGTTAATGTTATTTTCTTTACAAAGTTTTAAGCATTCAAGTAAAAACTCTTTTTGCATTAATGGTTCGCCGCCGGAGAAAGTAACTCCTCCGTTTCTTTTAAAATAAGGCTTATAGTTTAGGATTTTTTTAATTAGTTCTTCTGGTGTATATTTATCTGCCTTGCTGTTTAATTTCCAAGTTTCCGGGTTATGACAGAACTTACACCTTAATGGGCATCCTTGCATGAATACCACGAATCTAACACCTGGTCCATCTACTAATCCCATTGTTTCTATGCTGTTTATTTTTCCAATCATTTTTAATCACCATTACAATTATATATTAATTTATGACAATATCAAACAAATTTTTCGAAAATAATCTATATAATAAATGACCCGAAAGGAAAAAGTATATGGACTATTACGTAAAAATAAAAGATGAACTAGTAAATAATGAAGTATATAAAAAAGTAAAAGACTATTCTAAGAATAAAAGCGATTTAAAGACTTATTATAATGTAGGAAAATTGCTTAGTGAAGCTGGTAAACATTATGGTGATGGAATTATCGAAAAATACTCAAAGAAATTAGAATTGGAGGTTGGTAAAAAGTATAATAAAAGAACTTTATTTAGAATGAGACAATTTTATATTTTATTTAAAGATGAAAAAGTGTCCCCATTGGGGACACAATTGACATGGACTCATTTTAGAGAGTTATTATCAATCAAGGATATAAGTAAAATAAATTATTACATAAAAATCCCAGAAGAACAAAATTTATCAGTTAGACAATTAAGATTAAGAATAAAAAATAATGAGTATGAAAGATTAGATGACGAAACAAGGCTTAAACTAATAACAAAAGAAAATATAAAGATAGAAGATTTTATTAAAAATCCAGTATTAATAAAAAATAAATTTCAGGATGAAAAGATAACAGAAAAAATGTTGCAACAATTGATATTGGAAGATATTCCATCCTTTTTAAAAGAATTAGGTATTGGTTTTAGTTTTATTGATAATGAATATCCGATAAAAATCGGAAATAGATATAACTATATTGATTTACTATTATTTAATATAAAAGATAATAGGTATACAGTAGTAGAACTTAAAACCACAGAACTAAAAAAAGAACATATAGGGCAAATAATGACGTATATGAATTA
This sequence comes from uncultured bacterium, assembly GCA_949288335.1. GTDB lineage: Bacteria > Bacillota_I > Bacilli_A > RF39 > UBA660 > Aphodocola. The sequence goes on from CASEJU010000042.1 coordinate 8,230, forward strand.
CGTTGATGAAAACATAAAAAATATTAATCAAAATCCTACTATTGGTATTATTATTTGCCGTAAAGATAATAGATTTATCATGAAATATGTTACTAATGAAAATATTTTAAGTAGAGAGTATGAACTTGTATAAAAAAATAATTGATTGCTAATTTAATTGATGCTATAATAATCTACATTTAAGTAGTGGAGTATATATGTCTATAAAAGAAAAATGTGAATCTTGTCCATTAAGAACTATAGATAAATATGACGGATGGTGTTATTTTGATAATAAATGGTACGAAGCTATTCTTAAAGAAGTAGATGAAAAATGGTACATTCCAAAAGAATTTATTTATGGTTTTATTGATAAATCAGGAAATTTGCATTTGAATAATAACTATTTATTTACTGATTCTGAAGCTATCAAAAACTATAAAGGTTGTATTGAAGAAATTATAAAATTAATAGAAAAAGAATCTTGTTTACAAAAAGTATTATAAAATAATAAAAAACCAAGCTTTAAAAACTTGGCTTTTTGTTACATTTTTTCATGGAACGTACGAGCGATTACTTCTTTTTTATGTTCTAATGATAACTTATCAAACAAAACGGCATAACCAGATACTCTAATGGTTAAAGTAGGGTACTTACCTGGATTGTTCATTGCGTCAATTAGTAACTCACGGTTAAGAACGTTAACGTTTATATGATGTGCTCCTTTTTCAAAGTATCCATCAAGTACGTTTACTAGGTTTTCTACTTGCTCTTCTTTAGTGTGACCTAAAGCACTTGGAACGATAGAAAACGTGTTTGAAATACCATCTTCACAGCAGTTAGTATAAGGCATTTTAGCAACCGAGTTAAGTGAAGCAAGGGCACCTGATGAATCTCTACCATGCATCGGGTTAGCTCCTGGTGCAAATGCTATACCAGCTTTTCTTCCGTCTGGGGTGGATCCGGTTTTTTTACCATACATAACGTTTGAAGTTATTGTTAAAACGGATAACGTATGTTTTGCACCGCGGTATGCTGGGTGTTCTTTTAAGTCGTTATAAAACTCTTCTAAAAGTTCTTTTCCTAATTCGTCAACTCTATCATCGTCATTACCATACTTAGGAAAATCTCCTTCAACTTCAAAGTCAATAGCAATACCATTTTCATCTCTAATTGGTTTTACTTTCGCAAACTTTATAGCAGAAAGTGAATCTATTGCAACCGAGAATCCCGCAATACCAAACGCCATTAAACGTCCAACCTTGGTATCATGAAGAGCCATTTGACCTCTTTCATAAGCGTATTTATCATGCATAAAGTGAATTATGTTCATTGCATCAACGTATGTTTTGGCAATTTTTTTCATAGCTTTTGAATATGCACTTCTTACGGTTTGATAATCTAAATATTCATCCGTTATCTTATCTAGTCCATCAACAACTAGTTCTTTTTTTATTTCGTCATAGCCACCGTTAATTGCGTATAGTAAGGTTTTAGCTAAATTACATCTAGCTCCAAAAAACTGCATTTGTTTACCAACCGTCATAGCAGAAACGCAGCATGCAATCGCGTAATCACATCCGTGAATAGGTCTCATTAACTCATCTGATTCATACTGAATAGCATCAGTGTCAATTGATACTTTAGCGCAGTACTTTTTGAAGTTTTCTGGTAAATTATCACTCCATAAAATAGTTAGGTTAGGTTCTGGAGAAGATCCTAAGTTATATAATGTGTGTAAATATCTAAATGAGTTTTTGGTAACCATTGATTTACCATCTTCTGTCATACCAGCGATTGATTCGGTAACCCAAGTTGGATCTCCTGCGAATAGTTCGTTATAATCAGGAGTTCTTAAATGCCTTGCCATTCTAAGTTTCATTACGAATTGATCAATTATTTCTTGTGCTTCGCTTTCGTTTAAAACACCGTTTTTTAAATCTCTTTCGAAGTAAATATCCAAGAAAGTAGAGGTTCTACCTAAGCTCATTGCAGCACCATTATTTTCTTTTATGGCAGCTAAATATCCAAAGTATAACCATTGTGTTGCTTCTTTGGCACTAGTAGCAGGTTTAGAAATGTCAAAGCCATAACTTAGAGCCATGTCTTTGATTTCACCTAACGCTTTAATTTGTTCTGATACTTCTTCTCTTAAGCGAATCATTTCCTCGGTTAACTCTTCTTTTTCTAAATCAAGTAAATCTTTTTTCTTTTGTTCTATTAGAAAGTCAATACCATAAAGCGCAACCCTTCTATAATCACCAATTATTCTTCCTCTTCCATAAGCATCAGGAAGACCTGTTAAAAGTCCTGCGTGTCTTGCTTTTCTAATGTCCGTTGTATAAGCGTCAAACACACCTTCGTTATGGGTTTTTCTATATTCAAATCTTTTTTTGAACTCATCATCTAACTTATAACCATATGCTTCAAGCGCTTGTTTTGCCATACGCATTCCACCAAAAGCATTTGTGATTCTTTTTAAAGGTTCATCAGTTTGGAAACCAACGATTACCTCATCTTCTTTAATTAAGTATCCAGGTTTATAATTGTTTATTCCTGATACCGTTTTAGTATCAACGTCATATATACCTTTTTCTATTTCTATCTTTGACATTTTACTATATTTATCATTTAATCTTTTTGTTTTTTCTGTGGCTGGTGCTAGAAAACTTTCATCACCTTTATATTCGGTGTAGTTATCTAATATAAACTGTTTAACATCGATTGTGTTTTTCCAGCTTTCGCCTTTAAATTCTTTCCATGCGTCCATTTTACTACCTCCTTAATTTTCCCAGTATCCATTATACTAACATTTATAAAAAAATCAATGTTGCGATTGCAACATTGACAAATATATTGTGCATTTTTACATAATTTTATTAATTTTTTTTGATACGTTTGTTTTGTTTAACTTTAAAATGGTTAACAAACTAATTATTAACGCCAACAAAAGTATTATTATAACCGATAGTAGGTAGCTAAATAAACTTATTTTAAAACTAAATGTTATCGTACTAACATTTAAATTATTAACTATAAAGTAGGTTAAAAAACTTCCTAAAATTAAGCCTAAAGTTATTCCCACACCAAAAATAAGATTATTATTTTTATAAATGTACTTAAGAATTTCTTTATTATAAAAACCTTTTTGCTTTAAATTTAATAACCCTTTTTTTTGAGTACTTCTATTTATAACGTTATAAATAGAAATGTAAAAAATTAATAATGTAAATAATGTTAACACGGTAATTACATGGTTTAAAGGATATGAATTTTTTTCGTATGTTTCCTTTTCATCTTTAGTAACTTCAACTTTTTTTACGTTTTCTAATTTTGATAGATAACTTACTAAATTTTTTTCTTCATTTTTATTTAGTTTTTTAGTATTTATAAGAATGTTGTTATAACCTATTTTATCATCATTAATTTCTTTATAAAGGCTAGGGGACATATATATGTAATTTCCAATGTAATTTTTAGTTACTTCACTTATTTTTACGTTTATTTTTTTACCTTCATTTAAAGTTATTTGTATTTTATCATTTTTATTTGCACCTAATGATTGGAATAGTTTTTCTGATATTATAATACCTTTATTATTTAATTTTAAAGCTTCTTTATTTTTAACTGACCTTAAGTAAATAAACTCATTAATTTTATTTTTATCGTTTGGAACGTAAAGGTTTGACTCTTCGGTTTTACGTTTATTTTTTATTGTTACCAGTGAACTTGATATTTCTATTGCATCATCAACGTTTTTATTATAAGTGATTTGACTTAACAATTTTTCTTTATCAGTACTTGATATTTTATCGTAAAAACTTATTTTTATATCATATTTATTTATTTTATTAAACTGTTTATCAATCGTTGATAAAGCCGAGTCTTTAATTCCAAACGTAGTTATTAAAATGGTCGTTAAAGCAAGTATTATGAACGTGTTTATTAAAGATCCTTTTTTGTTTTTAAAAATGTTTTTCAAAACAATTTTGTTAGAAAAGCCTAGTTTTTTATACATGCTATTTATTTTTTCTAATAATTTGTTTTTATTTTTTACGGTTTTATTAGCTTTTTTTCTAAACAAAGCAAAAAACTTTATTGATATTATTAAAACGGATATTAAAAATGTTATTAAAAGGGAAATTAGCGTGTATTTTAAGTTTATGCTTGCGTTAATAACTGGCATTTCATACAAGTTTTTATATAATAAACTTATTAGTAAAGGAATTAATTTATAAAATAATAATCCACCGATTAAATTTCCTAAAAGAACTATTAATAGGGAATACAAAACATATTTAAAAGAAGCACTAAACTTTGAATAGCCAATTATATTTAAATTAATTATGTTTTGTTTATCTTCGTTTATCATATTGGCTACAATACTAAAGCATACTAGCGAAACAATAATTAAAAATGCATATGGAAAAATGGTTGATATACTTTTAATTTTTTCTATTTCAAGTTCGTATTCATAAAAACTAGGCGTATTATTTCTAGCCTCAGAAGAAACACTATAGTTATTTAATTCGTTTAATTCATCTTCTTTATCCTTTAGTTTTTCTGTTAATTGCTTAACTGAATCTCCAAGTGATTCAACCGGTAAGTCCGTTTGGTTTAGTTCGTTTAGTTCTCCTTTTAAAGTGTTTATTTCTTCTTTTAAGGAAAGTTCACTACTGGCATAGGATTCTTTAGCTAGCTCTTTTATTTTTTTGTTTATTTTTTCATTATAACCATTTATTAGGTTTTTATATTTTTGACTATAAGTATTATATTTATTAGCATTTTTAATCGTTATAAATCCTTCGTTATACTTATTGGTACTAAAATCATTTTCATCTAAGTACATAACGTAGTCTATCGTTTTATTATCAACCAAATTTGAGCTTTCACTTTTAGCAGGATAATCGTTTTTAACGGTTCCTACTATTTTTATTTTCTTGGCTCTTAAATCTTCATCATTATCTGGGTTTAGAGTTATCAAATCACCTAGTTTAAGGTTATTTTCTTTTAAAAACTTTTCTTCTACTAATCCTTCGTTTATGGTTGATGGGTACTTTCCACTGGTTAAAGATAAATGGTTTATATAATCTTCGTTTTTTAAATTTCTGTTATTGTTAATGCTTTTTAGTTTTATTACGTAATCTTTATCATCAATGGTTGTTAATACTTCTAGAGTCTTAATTAATGATACTGCTTTTACACCATCTATTTGTTTAAGGGACGTTTTATCATTATTTGTAAAACCAATTGATGAGGTTATCTTTAAATCAAAAAAGTTCGTTTGTTTATAATAACTTGATGCGGTTTTCCTCATTTCTTCTGGAGCAACTTTTAATCCGGTGAACACCAAGGATGAAGTTATTATAAATAGTAAAAGGCAAAAAAACTTACCCTTGTTTAGTGATATTTTTCTTACTGCATCTTTTAAGATGCTTTTTTTAATTGGCATGAAAAATCACCCCCCGATTGTTTTTTATTTTTTGTTAGTTTTTACTTCTAGAACCTTTCCGTTTTTTAAAGTTATAACTTTATTTGCCAAACCTTTTATTTCGTCGCTATTGCTTGCTATTATAATGGTTATTTTTTCTTTTTTTATCATGCTTTGTAAAATTTTTATTACCTGCTTAGTATCTTTATCATCTAAATAATTAAATGGTTCATCACCTAAAATTATGCTTGGATTTTTAGCAATAGCACTTGCGATAATCGTTTTTTTTCTTTCACTATCAGATAACTGTGATGGAAAATCGTTTTCTTTTTTAGTTAAACCAAATTTTTTAATTATTTTATTTACATCAGTTTTGTTATTATTTACTTCTTTAGATAATAAAACGTTTTCCTTAACGCTTAAGTTTTCGTCTAGTAAATTACCGTTAGGTATTAAAGATACGTTTTCCCGGCGGTATTTAACTAATTTTCGCTCCTTTAAAAGTGCTATGTCTGTTTTTTTTACAATAACGCTACCTTGACTTATGCTATCAATTCCCGCTAAAATGTTAAGAATAGTTGTTTTTCCAGAGCATGAAGGACCTGTTATGACCACTAATTCACCTTTTTCTATTTCAAAATCAACTTTTTTTAACGCTTTAACTTCGGTGCTTTCGTTTTCGTATTCTTTTGTTACGTTTTTAAATTCTATATAAGCCATAACAAAACCTCCTTTTCTAGTAATTATATTACAATTGGTAAGGTTAAATGTCAACAAACGGTTAAATAAATATTTCATTTTTTTTAAATGAATGTTATAATGTGATTGTAAAATAAAAACCAGAATAAAACCGGGGTGAAAATATGGATAATAATTTTGAAAACATTGACGAGTTAGAGGATTTAAATGACGATGTGTTAGAAGAAAATAAAGCTGAAATTGAAAACGAAGATTTAGATAATAACGAAAGTGAAAATGAAATAAAAAATGAAGAAAATGAGTCTTTTAAAAGTGACGTTGTAATGCCAGAAGAAGCGGCTAAAGAAGAGGTTAAAAAAGAAGTTTTGCCTAATGAAATAGGCCGGGTAAAGGACGTTGGGGTTGATAACCTTACGATACAGGTAACCTCAGAGCTTGCTTTTGAAGGGAACTTAATTGATCATCACGTAATTTTTGAATCAGCTAACGGTGCAAAAATAGTTGGTACTTTAATAAGTTTAAATAGTGAAATTGGTGTTGTTAAACTAATTGGTGAAATTCAAGGTGTACGTTTTGTGCCTGGTGTTTTAACTAAACCTTCAATTGGAAACGTATGCTTTATAGCAACCGATGAAGAAACTAGGTTAATCGTTGTAGATGGTGCTAATAACGTACTTAAAAAGGTACTTATTGGTAGTATGCCACTTTATAATAACACACCGGCTTACGTTCCTACGAACGCGTTTTTTAGCAATCATTTCGCTATATTTGGAAATACTGGATCTGGTAAATCATGTGGTGTTGCAAGGTTGTTTCAGAACATATTCTTTAATACTAACCAAGCTCCAAGAAACGCTTGCATATTTATATTTGATGCTTACGGAGAGTACGAAAGCGCTTTGTCAATTCAAAATAGTATGGTTCAGTTTAAAAGATATTCAACTAACGTAAGAACTAATCCTAATTCATTAATTAAAATTCCTTTATGGCTTTTGGACGTTGATGATTTTGCTTTATTACTTGAGGCTGAAGACCAAACCCAACTTCCTATCATTGAAAAAGCCTTAAGACTCGTTACCGTTTTTTCAGGAAGTGAAGAAGAAACTAAGGTATATAAAAACGATATAATTGCAAAAGCCATACTAGAAGTTTTGTATTCCGGTGGTAGTGCATCTCAAATACATGACCAAATATTTGCTATTTTAACAAGTTTTAATACTTCTGATTTAAACTTAGAATCGCCAATTGTTCAGCCTGGTTACGTTAGAAGTTTAAGACAGTGCTTAATAATAGATAAAGAAGGTAAAATAGGTGAGATGCAGCTTGTTACCGAGTTTATAAAAAGATTTATAAACGATGATTTAAAGCTAGAGTTACCGGATGGTTCAATACCTTTTACTTTGGAAAACCTAAGGGAAGCGTTTGAGTTCGCGTTGATTTCAGAAGGTATTTTAAAAAGTGATAAATTATATGATAAGGCAAACGTACTTAAAGTAAGGTTAGATTCACTTATAAAAGGTGAGTATGCAGAGTATTTTAGGGTTGATAAATACGTCGATAAAAACACGTTTATTAAAGAGCTTATTACTGCTCCAAACGGAGGAAGGGCGCAGATAATTAACATAAACATAAGCTACCTTGATGATAGGCTTGCTAAGACGATTTGTAAAATATACGCTAAAATGTTGTTTGACTTTACTTCTAAGTTACAGCAAAGAGGATCATTTCCAGTACATTTAATACTAGAAGAGGCTCACAGGTACGTACAGCAAGATTCTGATACCAAAATATTAGGTTATAATATTTTTGATAGAATAGCTAAAGAAGGAAGAAAGTACGGTGTTATTTTAGGACTTATTTCACAAAGGCCATCAGAGATGAGTGAAACCGTGTTATCACAGTGTTCAAACTTCTTAATATTTAAGATGCAACATCCTAGGGATGTACAATTTATTAAACAAATGGTTCCGTTTATAACAGATGAGATAGTAGAAAAGATGAAAGGTTTACAACCTGGTACTTGCGTTGTTTTTGGCTCTGCTTTTAAACTTCCTACCATAGTTAAAATGGAAATGCCATATCCACAGCCAATGAGCCAAAACGTAGACGTATCAAGGTTATGGTACTAAAGAAATCCTTAAGTGGGTTTCTTTTATTATGCAAGTTCATACTATCTATCAAAAGTATTTTCATTAGTTACATATTTCATAACAAACTTATTATCTTTCTTATAGCTAATGATACCAATACTGGGAGTCTCATCATTGGTCTTTATGTTTTTTATCGATGTAGTTCATGTAAGACTGTATTTGTCCTATATGGTCTTTTTTTAATTCTGAAGTTTTAAGGTCATCATAAGATAACGCATCATAATTAACATCATTGTTATTGTTAATAGGAGAGTCAGATATAATGTGAAAATCATCATAAAGAACA
>CASEJU010000043.1 GCA_949288335.1 uncultured bacterium
CCTTATTTAAATCACTACTTTTATATAAATGGTTATCTATTACTTTTGCATAATGACCAGTTGCGATATAATCCGCGTCATACTTAATACTAGCATCAAATAAAAATTTAAACTTAACGTATCTATTACACATAATGCAAGGATTTGGTGTTATACCTTTTTTATAATCATTTATAAACTTATCTATTACCTTTTCTTTGAACTCTTTTTTATAATCTATTACATGGTGCTCAATGCCTAATTTCTCACATACTAATCTAGCATCTGTAGGGTCAAAATCATCAGTAAAAACAAACGTTACACCAATAACTTCGTATCCTTCGTTTTTTAAAAGAACGGCTGCAACTGCAGAATCAACACCACCACTTATTCCAACAACTACTTTTTTATTCATAATTAACACTTCCAATTCATTAACTTATTATAACATAAGTATTGGTTTTATAAAAATGTTAACATTATTTTATTTTATCTAACAAAGTTAATTTTTTAATCTTACCAGAGCTTGTTACACCAATTTCAACATCAGGTTTAACCATTTTACCATGATAATCACTACCTGCAGATACTAATAAATTATACTTCTTTGAAAGTTCTAAATATCGTTTAGTTTCTTCTTTTGTGTGTCCACTATGATATACTTCTATACCATCAAGTCCGCAATTTATCATGCTTTTTAATATTTTTTCAAGCTCTTCATCATCCATTTTTAACTGATTTGGATGAGCCAAAACGGATATTCCACCAGCATCTTTTATTACCTTTATACACTCTTCGTATGATAATCCTCTGTTTAAAGTCCTTGTTTTTCTATATGCACTAATTAAATATTTATCAAAGGATTCTTGCACACTTTTAACATAACCTTCTTTAACTAATAATTTAGCAACGTTTGGTCTACCAATATTACCTTCAATAGAAAATAGTTTTTTTATATCTTTACTATCAAACATAATATCATAATCTATTTTTAGCTGATTTATTAATGCTATTACCGAATACACGCTATTGTTTCTTATCTCATTCATTTTATCATTTAATGACTTATTATCAATATCAAAATCATAACCTAATATGTGCATTCTTCCTTTTTGTGCTTTTGCTGATAATTCTATTCCAGGTATTACTTTTACATAACATGCCTCATCAAAATCATGTGTTATGTTTTTCAAACCTAAAAGCGTATCATGGTCAGTTATTGAAATAATACCGATATTATTTTCATATGCTTTTTTTATTAATTCGTTAGGTGTTAACTCTCCATCTGAATAAATGGAATGCATATGCATATCAACATAGCATCTATTTTTAAAATTCATATCATCTTTCATTTTATACCACCTACTTGTAGTATACATCAAATTGATATATAATTAAAATACATATTTATTATATTATTCATAACCGGAGGTTATTATGAATATCAATTTTGAATTATATAGAATCTTTTATGTTGTTGCAAATAAAAAAAACATTACTAAGGCCGCAGAAGAATTATTTATAAGTCAACCCGCAGTTAGTAAAGCTATTAAAAACCTAGAGAATAATCTCGGTGGAAAACTTTTTAATAGAACTAAAAAAGGTGTTGTTTTAACAGAGGAAGGAAAAGAGTTTTATAATTACATCAAAGTAGCATTAGAATACATAAATAACGCTGAAAATAAGTTTAACGATTTAATAAACTTAGAAGCTGGAACAATTAAAATTGGTGTATCAGTAACTCTCACAAAATATTTTTTAACACCACTTTTAAAAGAGTTTCACGATCTTCATCCAAAAATTAAAGTCCAAATAGATACTAACATTACAAAAGTATTATTCGAGAAGCTAAAAAACGGTTTGCTAGACTTAGTTATACTAAACTTACCTTACAAAAATGAAAATGATATAGAAATAGTAAAATGTAAAGAAGTTCAAGATGTATTTTGCACAAATAAAAAGTATAAAAACCTAAAAAATAAGGAACTTTCATTAAACGAATTAAATAATTATCCTTTGATATTGCAAGCCAAAGGTTCTAATACAAGAACGTTTTTAGATAACGTTACAAAAGAAAATAATATTACATTAAATCCAAGCATGGAACTTGCCAGTTACCAACTAGTAACAGAGTTTACCAAAATAGGATTTGGTATTGGGTATTTAACTAAAGATTACATTCAAGATGAATTAAAAAACAAAGAATTATTTGAAATTAAGTTAAAAGAAAAAATACCAAAAAGAAGTATTGGTATTGCTTATTCAAATAAAAACTTACCTAGCTTTGCAACTAAAGAAATGATTAGAATAATAACAAAAAAGTAAAAAGAAACTAATTCTTTTTACCTTTTTTATACCTAAATAACGCCGACGGTCTATGACCTTCACCAGTTTTTACTTTATTTGTTTTTTCTACTTTGTTTGCAATTATTCTACGAAAGGCTGGATCAATTAATTTTTTGTTTAAAATAACTTCATATACTTGTTGTAATTCTTCTAAAGAAACATTTCCTAGAAAACTAAATTTAGGACAATCATAAAATTTACATTTCATCGGGCAACCTTTTTACGTGCTAATAGTGGCTACCCATTTTTTAGTTAGGTCAACATTAGTATTCTTAACTCCATTTATTTCTTTATGTAATCCTAAAAAATCCGCCTTAATATTATTTTCTTTTCCGTAATCTCCAACTGTTAAAAATTCTAAGTTTTTTTCTTTACCTACATATATTTTACCTGTATGAGTTTTCACAATATTCATAATATTACCTACTTTTATTTTAAAAACTTCTCATTTATTTTCTTAGAAAAATCATAGTCTTTTCTTCTTAAACACTTTATTCTTTTTTTATTAACAACAGTTTTAATTTGATTAACATTATCATAGAATTTATTTTCACCATCCACCGTTATAAGTAATTCGTTACTACTTACCGGAAGCAAAGTAACTACCTTATCTTCTGGAAGCACAACGGAATTTAATAAATTACGATATGATTTATTATTTAAAGGTGCAATAGGGGTTAACTGTAAAGTATGAAAAGTATTATAAACTATACTTCCTCCAAAACTTAAGTTATACGCAGTAGATCCAAATGATGTAGCAACTAAAAGTCCATCACCAATAAATTTTTCTAAAAACACGTCATCTATCTTTACGTTTACAACCATTGTATTAAGATCTTTTTGTCTTACAACTATTTCGTTTAATGAATAAAAATTAGAATCACCTTTATCAGTTATAACCTTTGTTTCTTGAATGCCTATAGAATCTACTTTATAATTATTGTTTTTTAAATCAATAATAAATTCATCTATGTCATTTAATTCTACTTCTTGTGCAAAACCAAGGGTACCAACATCTACTCCAACATATAAAATATTACTATTAAAATTAGTTTGCTTTACCATTCTTAAAAACGAACCATCACCACCGATTGCAATTGCTAAATCATAGTTATTTTTGTCTTCAATAAAATTGTTTTTTACAAGTTTATCTCTTACCTTTTCTTCTACAACTTTAGATTTTTCATTATCATTACTAAATAATTTAAAACTTCTTATATTTTCCATACTTAACACTCCTATTAAATTATTTTAAGTAACATATCATTTACTTTTTTAATTACAAGCATTTTATTTTCTTTTCTGTTTTGCTTTATAGCTTTCACTTTATCATTATAAAACTTATTGTTATCTTTATCATAAATACTAATAAACACGGTGTAATCATCACCGTATAAATTTGCTTTATCAACGTTACCAAACTTACCTGTTATACCAACTCCGAAATTACTGTTAGTAAACTTTGATATGTTACGGCTCATCTCACAAGCAATCTCCATGCTATATACTGAGCATTTATCAATCACATCTTTAGATACTCCCATTTTTATCTTAAAGAGATTAGAATAAGTAACCGCTGAAAACTTAAATATATCTGATGCACCTTCTATGTTTGTAATCTCGTTTGCTAAAGCACCACCGGTGCATGATTCCATGGTAGATATCGTTTTTTGTTTTTCTATTAATCGTTTTACTAAATCATTTAACATTTTATCTTCCCTTTTCATTTATAATTATAACATTATTTATTTTTAATTAAAATAGCACTAAAAAAAGTTCTATTTTTTAGAACTTTCTTTTAGTTTTCTATAAATAATAACACCTATCCATAATATTATTATTAAACCAATCGGTAATATGCACCTTACGTAACTTTCTTCTTCTGGCGTAATTAAATATGCTGATAAGAACAAACTTACTATAAATATGAACCATTTATTCTTAGTTGTTATACTTGTTTTAAATAAACCAACTAAGTTATCTAACCATGGAAAAAAGATAAAACCAGTTGAAACCAAAAAGAATCCTAGCACAATCAAATAAGGTGTTTTAAAAGTGAAAGACTCAATTCCTAACAATGTTAAAACTATCCATGCACCGCTTTTAAATGACAATAGTAATCTATTTTTAACACCTGATTTAACTTTTTTTGTATTTTCTTTTTCCATTATTTTAATATTACTCCAGTTATGTCATCATTTAAACCGTTAACGAAATTCTCTGCGTTAGCATTTGACCCAACCTCACCATAATGAACAGGAATAGCATACTTTGGTTTCATTTCGTTTACCGCACGTGCCGCCTCACTATCAGTCATGGTATAAGTTCCTCCAACAGGTACGAATATAACATCACAAGAAACGTTCTTAAACTCATCAGTTACATCACTATCGCCAATATCATAATACTTAACGCCATCTAAATCAATAACGTACCCTACCCAGTTATATGACTTTTTATGATACGTTTTATTTATGTTGTATGCCGGAATTGTTTCAAAAGATATATCATCTATTTTATGTTCTTCGTTAGGATAAACAACAAGCACGTTATCATTAGATACACCAAGTACTTTAACCTTATTTTCTAAGTCACTTGTTACAACAAACTTAGTGTCATTTTTCATTACTTTTTTTACGTCATCTTCTGAGTAATGATCATAGTGAGAATGCGTTATAAAAATATAGTCCGCATCATTTTTAATTGATTCTATTTTATAAGGATCAAAATAAATTACTTTACCATTTTTTTCTATTCTTATTGATGATTGATAGTTTAATGTTATGCCATCCATGATATCATCATCCTTTCTTTCTTCATCGGCGCTATTAACCTCATTTGTTTTTTTATCTTCTTGTTTTTCTTCTTGATTTTGCTTTATTTCTTTATTTACTTTAACTTCGTTTATGTATGCAAAAATCGCAAATAAAGCAAAGATAACCATGGCAAATATTATAACTACTTTTTTATTCATGATTATGCCTCTTATATCTTTCTTTACATTTTTCAATTAATTCTAATGCGTCTTTTTTATCATGATAACTTCCCACTTTGACTTCTATTTTTTGTAAAGTCTTATAGTTTTCAAAAAAGTTTTTTATTTCTTCTAATATAAATGGCGATAAATCGCTTAATTCGTTTACTCCGTGATACCTTGGATCAACATCAACAACCGATATTAACTTATAGTCTTCAAAGCCGTTATCAATTGCCTCTAAATACCCAACTACTCTAGCAGGTACTGTGCATCCTGGATAAGTAGGTTCTGTTCCAATTACTAAAATATCTAGTGGATCCCCATCAAGCGCTAAAGTATCCTCTAAAAAACCATATTCAGCAGGATATGCCATTGCTGAATATAACACTCTATCTAATTTTATCTTTCCAGTTTCGTGATCAACCTCATACTTATTTCTTGATCTGTATGGTATTTCTATTACTGCTTGTACTACGTCGTTTTTCATTTAATTATCCTCCTTTTTTAAACTTACTATAAATCCTATAATGCTAAAAATTAAAATAATAAAATATAAATTATAGACAAAAGCTGTTATAACATTTATGATTAAAAAAATAATAAACAAAGCTTTATTATCATATAATTTACTTTTTCCTATATTAAAATTACTTAGTAAAAACGCATAAAAAACAAATAAAACACTTGTTAAAACACTTAATAAATGCATCATGTTAAAGTGATTTATACCCGCTGATATAAATATATTAGAAATACTTGTAACAAGCATGCCAACACCACCAAGCAGTGCAAAAATAGATGCTATTCTTAAAAACACGTTTTGTTTTTTTATACTTTTTTGATTATTATAATCTTCTTGATATTGCATATTACCCACGTTACTCTGATTATATTGATTAACATTTTCACTAGAATGTTGTGAAAAATAATCATTGTTAGAGTTTGTAGTTCCACATCTTGAACATATGGTCTGTCCTTTTACCAATGGTGCACCACATTTTATACAGTTCATATTATCGTTTCCTTTCTTTAACTACGTTAATTATACCACGAAAGAAAAAAGATTAGAAGATACTTCTAACCTTTTAAAACTCTTCGTAATAATCAAATTCTTCAAAATAATTCGTTTGATCTTCTAAATCATCATAATAACAGCCATCATCAGTACAGTAACAATTTTCTTTTCCCTCACAGAATAATGCGTTTCTTTTTTCTATTAGTTTTTCCTTTGTTGTACTACTTACTTTTATGGTAACATCAACTTGATATAACTCTGCGTAATTATAAATTTTTCTTTCTTTTAAATCATTTACAAACGTAGAATAAGCATCTTTTAAAGAATATACTTTATTTTCTTTTCTTACGTATTTTAAATCATCAGTTACATCAAAGCTTCTGTTTTCATAATCATAGTAAGTAACCGTTGCCGTTATGTTATCACCTTGGTTCTCATCTATTTCATAATGACATCTGGTATGATATAAATTGTTACATGTAAGATTGGTATCATCCGTATAAACTTCTGTCTTTTCTTTAGTAATTTCCTTATACTTACTTGGAACACCATCAATAAAGCTTGTATTTACCACTTCGCTAAACGAAAGCCCAACACCTATTACAAATAATATAACCGTTAATAAAACGCTAGTTAATAATGCTTTTGCGTTTAACTTTTTATCAAATATAAACCTAATGCACAAATCTATAAATATGTAATTTAGTATCGCATAAGTAAGGCAGCATAAGAATATCCCAAAATAAGGAAG
>CASEJU010000044.1 GCA_949288335.1 uncultured bacterium
AAATATAAACCTAATGCACAAATCTATAAATATGTAATTTAGTATCGCATAAGTAAGGCAGCATAAGAATATCCCAAAATAAGGAAGCCCACTAAATAAAAGAATAATACCAATTACAATAAGGATAAGCGTTCCTACAAAACTAAATATGGCTGGTAATAAAACAAAGAATAAAAATACTTTAATCATGTTTACCAATATTTTTGAAAATGTTTTACTTGATTCTTTTTTTTCTTTAGATTTTTGTTTTTTTACTTCCTTTACATTATCTTCTTTTTTAACAGATTTTCTTTCATCACTATTTTTTACAGCTTTTTCTTCCACGTTTTCACCTTCTAAATACCTTTTTTTAACAAAACTTATAATTCCTACTATAGAAAGTACGAAATAAATTATTTCTATCATGTACTTCCATATAAATGATAGTATGTTCCCAAACGGAGACATAAATCTTTCAAATATCCAAGAGCCTAGTTTTTCAACAAACATAACAGGTAATCTTAATATTGCGATAAATATTATAAGTACTAAAAATTCAAATATAAATTTTATGATATCTTCTTTCGATCTTTTAGAAATGTTTTTTATTAAATCTTTAAAAAATTGTACGCAACTTTCAACAAAATCTTGAATTACGTTTTTTTCTTTTATTTTATTTTCATAATCTTCATTTATTTTATAAGCAGATAATATTTCTTTTACAAGTTCATCAAAATCTCCAAAATCTTGAATAGCTTCTTCTTCTGTTTTACCTGATGCTACTTTTTCATTAATATGACCTTCATACTCTTCTATAATATCTTCTATCTCATGTTGATTTAATATTCTAAGTCTATCTTTTAACTTCTGTAAAAAATCTTTTTTACTCAATTTCTCCACTCTCCTTTATAAATTCATTTACGCTTTCATTAAACTTAGTCCACTCTTTTAAAAGCTCGTCTGTCCTTTCTTTTCCTAAAACCGTTAAATGGTAATACTTTCTCGGTGGGCCTTCCGTTGATTCTTTTAGATAAGTTTCAAAATAATTTTCATTAGTTAATCTTTTTAGTATCGGATATATAGTTCCTTCGTTTACGTCAACTATTTTAGATACTTCTTCAACCAATTCATATCCATACTTATCTTCTTTTTTCACTATCAACATAACAAGAAGTTCTAAGACTCCCTTCTTAAACTGGGTATTAATAATAATCACCTCACGCTTTAATAATATCACCTAGTACTGTGCATTGTCAAGTACTAAATTAAATAAAATAATAAAGAAGATTATTCGTCATCTTCCTTATTATTATTTTTACGTTTAATATAATATCGTTTCCTTGGGTTATGCTTTTTATAATATATAACATCTTTTATTTCCTTGAATAGTTTTTCTCTTTCTTCTTCTTTCGTTGAGGCATCAATATAAATTGGTCTTGCTGCAGCACTTGATCTGTTACCACCGCCTTTATTTAAGTCGAACATTAACCTTCCTATATCAACGTTGCCACGGTTACTCCTTGCCTTTACAAGATATTTACCTGTTGCATCTTTACCAGCATAAATAGCTGCTTCACATGTATATTTCAAAGCATAATCAGCCGCTTTAGCTATTTCTTCATCAGTATATACTTCATTACCTATTCCTATTGCATATCTTATTGTTAACCATTTTGTTTCGTCTACCAATCTTTGAACTTTTCTGTCTGTTTCAAAGTCAACGGATAAATATTCATTTACCTTATTTTCATCCGCACCTTTCTTATCAATAAGTTCACTTATACATTCGTGAGTACTTGGAAATGTATTTTTTCTTTTTTTATTCGTGTCCAAATATATTCCTAATAATAAAAAACTATAATAATCTATATCTTTAACGTTAACTTTATATTGTTTTAATAACCAATACATAATTTCACTACAAGAAGAAGTAATGTAAATAGGTTTTTCACTTTTATCATTTAAGATTAATTTGTTTTTCGTTTTTATAGTATCACTGTCCTCATCGTGATGATCAATTATAATAATATTATCAAAATCACCGTAATTATTTTTTAAAGGGGTCATAAATTGTTTATTAACATCAACAGCAATTAATAATGATTTTTCAGTTTTATTATTATTAAACCAATCTAAATTAACCACTACGAATTTATCTTCTATTTTTTTAAACATTTGTGATTTATCATAAGATAAATTATTATATTCATCTTGATCCACAACGATATAAGGGGACTTCTTTAACTTACGACAAATTAATCCTATAGCACCTAAAGATGCAATTGCATCATAGTCCATATTTTTGTGAGTTGTTAAATAAACTTGATTACTATCTTCTATTAAATGCGTTAAAGTATCTTTAAATTCAGATATTTTTTTTCTAACAAGCATGCTTTGTTTTTTATTAAAACTTTGTTTTTCACCTTGAACTAATTCCTTTTCCATATTCATATATCTCCATTTGAGAATATAATACTCTTTTTTTATACTTTGTCAATAAAAAAAGAAAAAGCACCATTTTTCTCATTTTATTCGTTTGGATTAATAAGACTTAAAGATACCTTTTCTTTATCTTTGTTAACTTCTATAACATAACAATTGACAATATCACCTACACTTAAAACATCAGATGGATGTTTTATGTAATTATTAGATATTTTAGAAATGTGAACAAGTCCATCATCATGTAATCCAATATCAATAAACGCTCCAAAATCAACTACGTTTCTTACCGTTCCTTCTAGTTTCATACCTACTTTTAAATCATCAATCGATAAAATATCACTTTTTAATACCGGTTGCGGCATTTCATCCCTTGGATCTCTATTTGGTTTTTTTAATGATTCTATAACATCATCTAATGTGTATTCGTCCGTGACTAACTCTTCTTTTAGCTTGACTTTATTTACTTTATTTAAACATTCAATTAACTTATTTGTTCCAACGTCTTTTAAAGTAAAACCTAACTTGTCTAAAAGCTTTAACGCAACGTCATAACTTTCTGGATGAATCGCCGTTTCATCTAATACGTTGTCACCTTCGGTAATTCTTAAAAAGCCGATTGCTTGTTCATAAGTTTTGTCACTTAATAACTTCGCTTTTTTAATCTCATCTCTTGAAGTAATCTTTCCATGCTTATTTCTATAATTTATTATTTTATCAATGTTATTTTTCTTAAGACCTGATACGTATTTTAATATGGATGGTGATGCGGTATTTATGTTTACACCAACTGAATTAACGGCTTTAGAAACAACGAAATCCAAACTTTCAGATAGTTTTTTGCCCTGAACATCATGTTGGTAAAGTCCTACACCTATTCCTTCCGGCGGAACTTTGACAAGTTCGGATAGTGGATCTTGAAGCCTTCTTCCGATTGATACCGCACTTCTTTTTTCAACTGCTAAATCCGGAAATTCTTCTACGCCTATTTTGCTAGCGCTATAAATTGATGCTCCTGCTTCTGATACGATTACGTATTTACAAGGCATGTTGTATTCCTTTATTAAATCTGCGCAAAACTGCTC
The DNA here is from genome assembly GCA_949288335.1 of uncultured bacterium. Taxonomy (GTDB): domain Bacteria; phylum Bacillota_I; class Bacilli_A; order RF39; family UBA660; genus Aphodocola. Next base: position 3,507 of record CASEJU010000044.1, read on the forward strand.
TGACTGTCTTGATGCCGTTCCGTTTCCAATCGCAATTATATCGACGTTATATTTTTTAATTAATGCCACAACTTCTAATTTATATTTTTTTAATTGTTCTTCTGTTATATTTTTTACAAAAGGCTTAATAACGGTAGAATCTAAATATTTACCAGTTTTATCAATTACCGCAAGCTTACATCCATTAACAAATCCCGGATCAAAAGCAAGGACAACTTTTTCCTTCATCGGAGGAGTAAGCAAAAGGGCTTCTAAATTTTTACCAAAATTATTTATTGCACTATCTATTCCTTTTTCCGTTAATTCACTTCTTATTTCTCTTTCTACCGAAGGAAAAATAAGTCTTTTATAAGCATCTTCGATTGCTTCTTTTAAGTATGAAGCGCAAAAACTTTTTTCGTTTTTAATCATTTTTTGCATCAAATAGTTAATGATTTTTTCTTTATCAACATCAATCTTAACGTTTATTACGTCCTCTTTTTCAGCACGATTAATAGCAAGTATTCGGTGTGGTTTTATCTTAGATAGCGGCTCGTTATAAGCATAATACATCTCATACGTTTTAGCATCATCTTTTGCATCTTTTTTATTTTTAGTTGTTAAAATACCATTTTTATACATGTAATTTCTAATGTATTTCCTATAAGAAGCATTATCAGAAGTCCATTCTGCAATTATGTATTTAGCACCTTCTATAGCTTCTTTAACATCTTTTACTTTATCGTTTATAAACTTGCTGGCTAAATTATCGATGTCTCCTTTTAAAGGACATGACATTATCATTTTAGCAAGTGGCTCAAGGCCGTTTTTAATAGCCTCAGTAGCTTTTGTTTTTTTCTTATCTTTATATGGCCTATAAAGGTCTTCTACCTCAACTAATTTTGTACAATTCATTATTTTTGCTTTTAAATCGTCAGTTAAGAGATCTTTTTCTTCTATTAATCTTATAACGTCTTGTTTTCTTTTTAATAAGTTTACCTGATATAAGTAAGCGTCAGAAATCACTTTTATTTGTTCTTCAGTTAAACCCTTTGTGCGTTCTTTTCTATATCTTGCAATGAAAGGAATAGTATTTCCTTCTTCTAACATCTCAAGTGTTACTTTAACTTGACTTTCAGTTATGTTTAATTCGTTAGCGATTTGTTTAATTATTTCTTCATTCATTTTTTTAAGTCTCCTATCATTTGGTGTACCTTTTAATTATAACAAATAAGTAAAAAAAGAACACTAACCAATGATAGTTAGTGTCAAATTATATATTATTTTTCTTTCTTTAATTAAAACTTTTTTCTTTTTACAAATATTCTTATAACATAATATAAAAATATTGCCATTATAACAACATAAATCCATATCAATACCGTATTAAAAATTCCATTTGTATAAGAATTTATTACTCCTGGTACGGAAGATGGTATGTAGGTATCAATAAACGTCCTTATTTCTTTAACTGGTATAAATCCATTTATAATATTTAATATTCTAAACAAAATGTCTATCATTCCAAAGCCAAATATATAAGTCTGAAATCTTTTAGAATAAATAATTACAAACACTAATAAAACCACTAACACAACTAAATCTACGTATGCCAACTTTATCACCTCTACAATGATAATATCATATTATTATGAAAGTTACAACGAAAGAAAAAAGCACTTTACACAAAAAAACAAGCTTAAAAAAAGCCTGTATTAATCACATGGTGGACCGTTAGGGATTCGAACCCTAGACCCACTGATTAAGAGTCAGTTGCTCTACCAGCTGAGCTAACGGTCCACAAATCACTTAATAAGTATATCATATTTATTTACATTTGAAAATACTTATTTTTTAAAATGGTGGACGCTATAGGACTCGAACCTATGACCCCTTGCTTGTAAGGCAAGTGCTCTAACCAACTGAGCTAAGCATCCTTTTGCAATTAATATTTTACTACATTTAAATTTAAATAGCAACAATTTTATAAAAAAAAGATGGCTTATAATTAACCATCTTCTCCAACACTTGGAATTCTTACAATCCACTTGGTATAACACTTAACGTATTCAAGGGTATTTCCATTTACTGTAACAGCTTTAGAAGACTTAAAATACGTTACTTCTTCGGTAGAAATACTTTCTTGTTTATCAAGTTTTGTTGTGTAAGCTATTATGGGATGCCCATTTAATGCTATGCTCAATCTCGCTGATCCTTCTTCAGTAAAAAAAGAAAACCAGCAAAACCCTAAAACTATTACCATTACAATAATATTAATTAACTTAACTCCTGCTTTTATTACAAAAATTAATAAAGCAATCGCTAAAATAAGAACAACCCATTTAGAAACATCTGCAACAATCATATTTTCAACACCTACCATTTTCATTATACTAATAATATGCTAACTTTACAATTTAAAAATACAATTCTTTATAATATTTTACGCATTTTAATAATATATATAACTATTTAATCACTGAAAAGCCGTTAACGTCAATGCCTGGTATTTTTACACTTTGCTTGTCTATATAATTTAAATCACCTTTAGAAAACATGTCTACCAAATCAGTTTTTGCTATCGGAATAAGTGATTTTTCACTATCATTATATAATAAATATATTTCTTCTTTACCATCAATAATAGTAAATATTCCGCTCGCAGTAGCTTTTTGACCATTTTTTGCTCTTAACTTGTCACTTATAACAGAAAACTTTATATTATAGTCTGTCTCAGAAGAATTAAATAACGTTTTTACAAGCCTTCTAATGTATCCCATTGAATCTACTGTTTTTAGTTTTGCTTTGTTAGCTTCTTTTACTAATACCTCTATCTTTTCTTTAAAATCACACTCTTTAGGATTTAAACCATATTGTTTAAATAATTCATCGAAAGTAAGTTTAGTATAATCTTTTATTTTGTTTTTTTCTTGATTTACAATTAAGCTATATACTTTAATTAATTTTAATTTAAATTCTTTTCTACTTTTTTTACTTTTATTATAACAATTTATTCCTTCAAGCGGTTGGTTTAACTTAGCGCGGATCATATCACCATATAAAACCGATGTTACTGAATCAATTGATACAAAATATTTATCTAACAAAACCTTTAAGCTTTGATGTTCTCCTAAAACGGAAGCGATTAAGTCACCTTCTATTTCATAATCAAAACCTAACTCCTTAATTAATTTAGCGTAAATACCACAGAACTCATAACATACAACCTCGTTATTATCAGGTGTTACAAATGAAATATTATCTATGCCATGGTGTTTATCAACACCATATATTCCTTGTCCTAAAGCATAAAACTCAGGATCATAAGCAAGAATTTTACAAAGTTTGATGTAAAAATATATCGCTTTTTCAACCAAATCCAAATCGTTTGGAATATCTTTTAGAACTTCTTGTTTTAATTCATACGTTAAATTAAAGCTATCTAAATTATCATATCTTTTTGCTCTAGGATTATCATAATACAAATATTGGACATCTATTCTTTCACAGTTTGCTATTTCATCTATTCTTCTTTTATATTCACCTTGAAATATGTAGTTTCTATATAATAACTCTTTGTTTATAAAACTCATAAATAAATATAAAAAAAGCTTTTTATCATAACCGTTAAATTCCTTTATATCTTCGGTGAAAAAGTTATTATAATCGTCTTTAGATAGCGTTAAGATTTGAATAAAATAACTACAAGGGATGTTAAATTTAGTTCCTTTTAACAGTACCGTAAAAATTTTATCTTTATAATCTTCTATAAATCGATTTATAGAAACATTATCCAATAGGTAATTAAAATTATTTTTTTGTTCTTCATTTAAACTTAATTTTCCTTTTTCCAGTGCTTCTTTTATATTATTTAAAACGTCTATCGAATTATTTGTTTTTCCATCGATAGAAAAACACCGATAACTACTTAACGTACCTTTTTTTAAGGATTCATAGTAAGCACCATTATTTAACATTTTTTTCATTAACGTGATATCTATTCCATTACTAGTTTCTTTATTTTGATTATTCATGATACTACTCTCCTTTAAATGCCGTGTTCAAAAATTTGTTCGTATCTAATTAAATAAACCTTCATAATTACCTTCCATATATATAATTCTAACATATTTTATATTACTTTAAAATATTGTTAAGGCCTTAATATTCAGTTTATAATTGCTTTTTTATTTAATAAATTTTATTTGAGTCTATGCTACAAGTTTGTTAGAGTAAAAAACGCTACATTTAACTTAATATATTTATAAATGTTAAGTTTAATGGTAGGTCGTAGGTGTTAAGCAAAAGAAAAAGACCAAGAAAGGTCTTTTATTATCTGATATGGTGCGGGTGAAGGGACTTGAACCCCCACGGATAAATCCACTAGATCCTAAGTCTAGCGCGTCTGCCAATTTCGCCACACCCGCA
>CASEJU010000045.1 GCA_949288335.1 uncultured bacterium
AGCTTTTACCAGCTTCGCTTAAAAGCTTTCCAACGTTATAATAGGTATTTAAATCACTTCTATTTTTTGATATATCTTTTACTTTTTGTATACTTCATTATTTATTAGTTCTTTTTTTATTTCACTATAATAGTTCATTTAATAGTTCCTTTCTTTTTAATACAATCTTTAACTTTGAATTTATTTTTCTTAAATTCAAACGTAATACTACCATTTAAATCAGTTCTATAAACATTAGAACTACTTAAGTTTTTTAACACTTCCTCGCTTGGATGACCATACCTGTTATTTTTTCCTACGCTTATAATAGAGTATTTGGGTCTAGCTACATTAACAAATTCATTAGAAGTACTTGTTTTACTACCATGATGTCCTACTTTTAAAACATCAATATTACCAATGTTATAATCGCTTAAAATATCTTCTTCGGTTTTTTTAGTTGCATCTGCCATTAGCAATAACTTAGTTTTATTAAACTCGGTATATAAAACAATTGAATTATCATTTTCATCATCATAAATATTATTATTTAAAAAATATAATTCATTATTATTTAAATTTAATTCCTTTACGTTTTTATAATAATTTATCTTTTTTTTCTTAAGTAAAGTAATAAGTTCTAATTCCGTTTTGTTATATTCACCATTATTAAATATTACTTTTTCAATCTTAATATTTTTAATTAAATCTAAAGCCTCACCCATATGATCATAATCTCCATGCGTTAAAATAAGTGAATCTATTTTATTTATTCCAAGCGAATTTAAATACGGAATGGTTTTGTTTGATACAATTGTTGAACTACTAAAAAAATTACCACCGGTATCAACTAAAATGGTCTTTCCACGAGGCAGAATAATAACCGTACTATCACCTTGTCCAACATCTAAAAAAGTGATTGTTGGATTTGTTATTAAAAACTTTGCATTTATGTTTATTATTAAAATAACTAAGTAAAATATTATCCATTTTTTATTTACCTTAATTGATAAATAAAGCATTAAATAATAAATAAAAACAATAATTATATTCGGCTTTGCAATAACAAATGAAAGTAATTTAAAATTATTAAGAAATAACGTTATTCCCTCAAAAGCATTTGCTACCATATAAAATAAATCATCAAAAATCGGAAAAATAACCGTTATCAAACTTAACGGAAACAAGAAAAATGATACCAATGGTACAAAAATAATATTGAATAAAACTGATAAAACATTTATTTTAAAAAAATTATAAGCAAGAATTGGAACGGATGTTAAAAAGCTTATTAAAGATATTTTAAAAGTTTTATTTAAATAATTCTTATTTTTTAGTTTATTACTTATTAATATTATAAAAAACGTAATAACTAAAGAAAACATAAGACCTACACTATAAACTAAATAAGGATTTATTATAAACAAAATACTACCTGTTAAAATAATTAAATGCGTATTATTTAAATTAAGTTTAAATTTTTTGTTTACAAAAGACAACACCATAAACAAAACGCACCTTAAAAGCGATTCTACAAAACCCGTTAAAAATAAAAAGAAAAACAAAAATGAAAACAAAACGCAACTTTTTAATTTTGATTTTTTAAAAACAAAGTTAATTATTGCTAAAAAAAGCGAAACATGGGTACCTGAAACCGCTAAAAGATGGCTTATACCTATATTAGAATACGCATCTTTTACCTCTTCTTTAATTAAAGAAGTATCCCCTACAACAAAGGCCATTAAATAATTTTTTGATTTATAGCTATTTATATGCTCTATTATTTTATTTTTTAAAAAATAAAATACATTTTTTGTTTTGCCTTCTTTTTTTATTTCACAAGACGTGCATATTTCCTTTATGTTTTTTGATAAAAGATATTTTCTATAATTAAATAAATTAAACACCGTATTATCACTTGGTGTTACAAATAACCCGGTTACCTTTACTTTATCGCCATATTCAAAATCCATACTTTCATAAATAGTTATTCTGTATTTTTGTTTTTCTTTTACGTCAATCGTTGTTTTATCATCCTGTTTTTTTACGTACGTTACCTTGCCAACTACTGTTTTTTTTCCTTCATAATATAAATTTTCATCAAAGCTTAACATTAAAATAATTCTAATTACTGCAACTAAAACAATAAATAATACAATTATTTTTTTTCGCATACTAAACTGTTATATTATTTTTAATCTTTTCAAATATTGCATCGCCTATCCCAGAAACGTTTTTAATGTCTTCTATGGACTTAAACAAACCATTTTCTTGTCTGTAAGCTATTATTGCATCTGCTTTTGCATCACCAATTCCAGAAAGACTCATTAATTCTTCTTTGCTAGCATTATTAATAGATATTTTAGCATCTTTTAAATCAGTTTCTTTAGAAGATGAAGAATTTGATTTAGTGTTATCATTTTTATTTATACAAGCATCATTATTAACATCTGGGCAAATACATTCGTTAGAAGCACAAGTTATTTTACTATTATCAATTACGTTGCCATTATTTTTCTTATACTCGCTAATCTCGTTTTTGGTATAAACAACAACGTACATTTCATCGGTAAGTTTCTTACTTAAATTAATGTTAATAGTATTAGCATTTTCCATTAATCCTCCGGCTTTTTTTATTACGTCAATCACCCTTTTACCAATTTCCAATTCATATACTCCTGGAGTGTTTACAGCACCTTTTATATCAACAAAAACAGTTTTAGCATCAGATTTATTTTCGTCTTTTGGATCATTTAACTTTTTAATGCTACTGGTAGTTACGTTGTTATCTTCATAATAAAGATAAACACCTAAAAACACAATTAACGCACAAAGTAAAATAAGTGCATACTTCCAATACTTTCTTACATAATAAAACATTTTTATCCTCCTTTCATGTTTATAGTTCGCCTTATTTTTTTAAATTCCCCTAAAATATTAAAAAAAGATAACAAAAGTTATCATTTTTATCCTAAAGCAACATCTAAAACCATCATTACCGAAAAACCAATCAAAGTAAATAAAGCCATTATATCTTTTTTCTTATTAGTTTGACTTTCTGGTATTAGTTCTTGAACTACAACGTAAATCATAGCTCCCGCGGCAAAAGCTAATAAATAAGGCAAAAGAAACCTAACTTTTAATGCTAAAACTGCACCAATTACCGCCGAAATAGGCTCTACTACACCACTTAATTGTCCGAAGAAAAACGCTTTTTTTCTAGACATTCCCTCTCTTCTTAAAGGAACACTAACAGCCGTTCCTTCAGGAAAATTTTGAAGCCCTATACCTAAAGCCAAAACGCACGCAGCACCAAGGGTTGCACCATCCAAGCCATATGTCGCCGTACCAAAAGCTACTCCAACCGCTAATCCTTCCGGTATATTATGTAAAGTAATTGATAAAATAAGCATTAAGCACCTTTTAAAACTTTTAGGTTTTGCGTTATTTTTTGATTTTCTTTTTTCAATAAACATAAATACTCTATCACCAATAAATAACAAAACGCCGCCTAAAAAGAAACCTAAAAAAGCTACTAACCAAGGGATCATATTTAAACTTTCTGCCATTTCAATCGATGGAGATAAAAGAGACCAAAACGAAGCTGCAATCATAACTCCAGCTGCAAAGCCAAGCATAGCATCCAAAACGGTTTTGTTTGGTTTTTTAAAAAAGAATACTAAAGCAGCACCAAGTAAAGTAATAAGCCAAGTAAAAATCGTTGCGATAAAAGCGCCTAAAACCGGGTTTATCCCTTCCATAAAATTTATCATAAAACCTCCCTATTAATAAGGTATTATTATAATAAACTTTAGTGTGGGCAAAAATAATAAAAACACCTAGTTATTTATCTAACCAAGTGTTTTTGTTCAAATATTTTATTTTCAACGGATACCCGTTGCACCAATCCTAAACAAATAAGTAAATTAATCATGAATGATCCACCGTATGAGTAAAACGGAAGTGGTACCCCTGTTAATGGTATAACGCCTAATACCCCACCTAAATTAATCATTACGTGAAGTGCTATTAAAGTGGCGACCCCATAACAAATTATGGTCCCTTGTAAATTATAAGCCTTTTTACCAATCATTATAATTCTCCATATTATTATAAAATATATTAATATCATAACAATACCAACGATAAGTCCCATTTCTTCGATTATGATTGCAAATATAAAATCAGTGTGTGCTTCTGGCAAATATAAATACTTCTGCTTACTATTACCATAGCCACTTCCTAATAGTCCACCACTATTTATGGCAATATACCCGTTACAAACCTGGTATCCGGTTCTCTCACGGTACCTTGTACAAGGATCTTGAAAGTTAAACCTTGCCAATTGGCTTTCACTTAATCCTTTACCAGTAAAGGACATAACAAGTGCTAACAATAATACTGATATAATCGTAAAAGTAATCATTACGAACCTGGTTTTCTTATCATACGGAACCATGAAAAATATCACGATAGTAATTCCAACTAAAACCATCATCGTACCAAAATCCGGTTGTTCAAACACCAAAAATATAAATAATAAAGGTACGATAAAAGGCGCCACTTTCAAAGCGTTACTTAGGTTTCTTATTTTTATTAATCTTTCAAAAGTAAGAGCCATAAATAAAATTAAAGCAGTTTTTGCAAACTCGGAAGGTTGAATTCCAAAGCCACCGATAAAAAGCCAACCAGTAACACCATTACTTGTTTCTCCTTTTAAAAGGACATAAACCAATGCTCCAATAACACCCGCTATTACAATATATATTATACTTTTATACCTTTTTATTGGTATTTTTATAATAACAAAAAATAAAATTAATCCAATTATTATAAAAAATAACTGACGTTTAAAATAATAGTAGCTATCTCCCATTGACATATATGCTTTTAAAGAAGAAGCACTTCCTACCATCATAAGACCAAATATTAAACATATAACAGTTAAAATAAGAAGTGGTTTATCCACTTTATTTAGTACTCTTCTCATATTATCACCATCATAAATATGATATCATATTTTTTTATTTTTTTTAATATAGGTATTTCATATAACACAAAGTTTACGTTTTGAGTAAAATAAAGTAGATAAAGTGGGAGGAGGGAAAAAATATGTACTATTATGGTTACCAAGGTGGCTATGGATACAACTCTCCATGTTGCGGTGGATATCAATATCCAGCATACGGTTATGGAAATCAAAATGGTGGATACGGAGCTGCTATTATATTAGTTCTATTCATCTTGTTAGTTATCGTTATTGGCGCAAGATGGTTAGGAAATAACTAAGGAAAGTTTTACTTTCCTTTTTTTTTATGATAGAATACATGTGTTTGAGGTGATACTATGTTTAAGAATTTAAAAATTTTAGATGAAAAAGATAAAAGATTAAGACTAATAAGTAAAGAAGTTACCTTCCCTCTTTCTAAAGAAGAAAAAGAGAGTATTAAAGATGCTATGGAATATTTAAAATATAGTCAAATAGAAGAATATGAAAAAAAATACAATTTAAGAGCTGGTTGGGGAATGAGTGCTATTCAAATTGGAATTGATAAAAGATGGTTTGTTATCGTTGAAGAACAAGAAGATAAAACCTTTAAAAACTATTTTTTTGCAAATCCTAAAATAATAAGTAACAGCACTGAAAAAATATACGTTGAACAAGGTGAGGGTTGCCTAAGCGTTAACCGTGAAGTACCAGGTATAATACCAAGGTATGCACGGGTAACAATAGAAGCTCAAGACATTAACGGAAAAAAATTTAAATTACGTTTAAGAGAAGATCTTGCAATATGTGTTCAACATGAAATTGACCATTTAAATGGAATATTATTCATTGATAGAATTGATAAAAAAAATCCATATAAAGATGCTGAACTTTATAGAGCAATATAAAAAGTGAAGAATTAGTCTTCACTTTTTTTATGATAATACTGTTGGCCTTAAAAACTCAAAATACGGAATGTTTCTTAAAATCATATATATAAATAAAATAATAATTATTATTATAATTACTTTAAAAGAAAGGAGTTTAAACTTTCCGCTTATTATATAAACAATTATTAAATATAAAACGTAAACAATAAAAAAAACAAACAAAATGAACATAAGTGGATTATACCTAAATGACTGATAAAATTGAAAAGATAAAAAGGATTCTATCATTCTTGTCGTACCACATCCAGCGCAATAAACGCCAAATAAATGTTTAAATAAACACTTAAAATTTAAAAGGTCTAGCACTTTTAATAATAAGATTAAAACTACAAAAGAAGATAGTAAAACAACTAAAACATTTATTATTCTTTTTTTCATAATTAATTAAAAAACTATGAACTAATCATAGTTTTAATAGTAATATCCCCCACTATATCCGCCGTCAAAACTTTCTGCGAATGACGTAACAAAACCAAGGGAGTAAAACGCAACAAGAAGCAACAATAAAATCGCACCAATTACGATACCAGCTATCGCAAGACCTTTTCCTTCCCCGTCGCTTTTATTAGCATTTACTAACCCAATTATTGAAAAAACTAATCCTAACCAAGCGGTTCCACCACAGCAAAAAATAGAAACCAACGATATTACAAAACCAGCAATTGCAAACCCGTTTGTTTTTTTCTGAACGTATACAGTATTATTAACCGATACGTTTGTATTAGCTTTTTCTTCCATCCTTTTTCCACAGTTTTCACAAATATTACTATTTTCTTTTAACTCTTTTCCACACTCTGGACAAAACTTTGCCATTTATATCACTCCTTATGTTACAAGTATAACAATTATATGCAAACTAAGTCAATTAAGTATTAGCATTTTCATCTTTAATGTCTTCTAGTTTTACACTAACAAGTTTCGAAACACCTGATTCTTGCATTGTAATACCATATAATACATCAGCGTATTCCATTGTCTTTTTCTTGTGCGTAATAACTATAAATTGTGTTTTTTGCTTAAACTCATTTAAAAACTTACCAAAATTATCAACGTTCACCTCGTCTAAAGCAGCTTCCACCTCATCTAATATACAAAACGGAACTGGTCTTGTTTCTAATATTGCAAATAAAAGTGAAATTGCCGTAAGTGTTTTTTCACCACCGGATAAAAGCGATATATGTTTAAGTGTTTTACCCGGAGGTAAAGCCTTTATGTCTATACCAGTTTGAAGTATATCATCAGGATTAGTAAGTTTAAGCTCGGCATCCCCACCAGAAAAAAGCTTTTTAAACACATCTTTAAACTTAATCTTTATCTCGTTAAACGTTTCTATAAACTTCTTTTTCATAATACCGTCTAACTCTTTAATTATTTCTAAAATGGTGTCTTCTGCCTTTATTAAATCTTGTTTCTGACCATTTAAAAACTCGTATCTTTCTTGAACTCGCTTATATTCTTCTATAGCACCTAAGTTAACATCTCCTAATTTTTTTATTTCAAGTTTACATTTATCAACGATTTTTCTTGCCTCTTGTTTATCCATCTCAAGGAAATAATTTTCCTTAGCTTTTTCAAAAGTCATTGCATAATCTTCGGTTAACGTACTAAGGAGATTATCTAACGTAACGTCAGCTCTATTTACCTTTATTTCTAATTCTTTTAATTCTTGTTGCTTTTTATAAAACTCTTGATTATTTACCTTTGAGTCTCTTTCTAGTTTATCTATTTCATCCGATAAATAAGTAGTTTCTTGCTTCAAATTTTTAATATTCATTTCCAATTCTTGTTTTTCTTTTTCTTTTTCATAATAAGAAGAAACTATTTTTTCCTCTTCTTTACTTAACAAACCATTAGATAAATTCTCAATATCCTTTACCTCGTCTTTTAGTTTTTCTAATTCGTTTTCTATATCTTTCGTTCTTTGGTTTTCGTACTCAAGATTCATACTTAATTTAGTTTTTTTAGATATAAGGTCATTTCTTTTTTCTAAAACATCTTTGTATTTTCTATCAACTTCGTTAATAATAATCTCTAATGATGCTCGTTTTTCTTCTAATTTTTCTAATAGCTTTTCATTATCTAAAAGTTCATGTTTTTGAGTTATCAAACTAGAAGTATTCTTAAGTATACCTCCGGTTAATGATCCACCGACGTGAAGTAACTCACCATCTAAAGTAACAATTCTATATCGATAATTTATCTTTCTTGCAATCTTAGTTGCAACATCAATGTCATTTACCACAATGGTCGTACCAAGTTGATTTTTTATTATGTTATCATAAACACTTTCATAACTAACCAAGTCAGATGCAACACCAATAAAAGAAGGTTCTTGTTTTAATAGACGGTATGTTTCATTATCAATTTCTTTTCTTTTTATAATATCAAGTGGGAAAAAAGTTGCTCTACCGAATTTATTAACCTTAAGAAAATTAATCGCTTCTTTAGCTACAAACTCATCTTCAACAACGATGTAATTACCCGTTGCACCAAGAGCCGTTGATACCGCAACAGAATACTGTTTTTGAGTTTCAATTAGATTCGCAATAACCCCATGAACTCCTACTAACTTTGGATTATCAAGCACGTTTTTAACCGAAAACGGCAAACCAGCATTATTTTCTACCGCGCTTTTTAGCATTTCTATTTTATACCTTGTTTCGTTTTCTAACCTGTTATGCTTTATTAAACTATCTTCGTTTTTATCATGTAGTTTTAATAATTCATCATAGGTTTCGTTTTCCTTTTGAAGCATTAAATCAACTTCGTTTATTTTCTTATTTATGATACTTATACTATTTTTAGCACCAAATATCTCGTTTTCTTTTCTTAAAATATTTTCCTTTAACGCAATTAGATTCTCTTTTACCTTAGCATCTTTTGAATTATATTTTTGTCTTTCAACAACAAGGTCTTTTTTTCCAAGTAAGCTTTGCGCATCAGCGCTTACGTACGTTAACTTATTTTGTAAATCATATAATTCTTCACTTTTTTTCGTCTGTTTTACTTTAAGTTCCATTACTTTAGAATTATCAATCGTACTTTCTTTTTCTAGATTAATTATTTCTTCGTTTAATAAGGATACTTTTCTTTTATTTTCTTGATAATCCCTATTTATTTCATCTACTTCGCTTACTATTAAAGAAACTTCTATTTCATCTAACCTTTTTTTATTTTCTAAGTATTTTGATGCTTCTTCACTTTGTTTTTTTAATGGTTCTAAATTATTTTTTAACTCTGATATAATATCGTTAACACGGTTCATGTTATCGTGTGTTCTATCTAGTTTTCTTAACGCTTCATCTTTTCTTTTGCGATATTTAAGAGTCCCGGCAGCAGACTCAAATATAATCCTTCTTTCTTCTGGTTTATTAGATAAAATTGAAGCTATATCACCTTGGGATATAATGTTAAACGATTCTTTATTAACACCAGTATCAACAAGTAAATCTTGTATGTCTTTAAGTCTACATTTTTCATTATTTAAATAATATTCATTTTCACCGGTTTTATAAATACATCTTTTAATAGATACCTCAGTATAATCAACCGGCAAATATTTATCAGTATTATCAAACACTAACGTTACGCTCGCACTAGATGCACCACGCCTTGATTTACTACCCGAAAAGATTACGTCACTCATTGCCCCTTCACCACGTAGTTGCTTAACTGATTGTTCTCCTAAAACCCAACGTACAGCATCAACAACGTTACTTTTACCGGACCCATTAGGTCCTACAACACCAGTTATACCATCGGTTAATTCCAACTTTATTTTTTCCGCAAAAGATTTAAATCCGGATGCTCTTATCTCCTTTAAATACATCTTAAAACACTCCTAACTAAAGTTTTGCACACTTTTCCATCGCGTGATGAGCAGCCTCCTGCTCCGCTTCTTTTTTTGATTTTGCAACACCAGTTCCAAGAACTATGCCATCAACAACCGCGTTCATGGTAAAAGTCCTATCATGAGATGGTCCTTCTTCACTTACTAATTCATAAATAACGGATTTCTTATCAGTTTGAACCATTTCTTGTAATTTTGACTTGTAATCCATAAAAAAGGTTTCGGGCTTTTCCTTAATAAAAGGTATAACTATCTCATAAACTATTTCCCTTGCTTTTTTATATCCTTGATCTAGGTATACCGCTCCTAAAAACGATTCAAACATATCCGCAAGCGTTGCTTTTCTATAGCGCCCACCTGATTGTTCTTCTCCTTTACCTACTTTTGCAAATGATGGAAAATCAAGAAGCATAGCATACTCATATAAAGCGTTTTCACAAACATACATTGATCTAATCTTAGTCATTTTTCCTTCTTCATAATCAGTTGTGTTATAAAGATAATCACTCATAATTAAATCAAGAACTTTATCACCTAAAAATTCTAATCTTTGATAATCTTCTTTGATATGATGTTCATTACAATATGATGAATGTGAAAAAGCTGTATCATAAATGTGCATATTATTTGTTTTAATGTTAAACCTATCAAGTAACTTCATATTATTCACCCATTAAATTATAACAAAAATAAAGAATTTAATCTAGCATATAAAATTTTGAAGGATAAGAAACGTTTATAAAAAGTCATAAAGAGAAAAAATAATATAAATAAACATGAACAAGAAAGCAAATATTTTCTTATCCTTCATGTTTATAATTAGACACTTATTTTAAAATACCCCTAATTATTTTTAAAAAATTGTTTTTTATCAATTTTTTACTTTATGTTGATATTAAATCCGCTTTTAGATATAATGTAAGTGTAAGGAAGCAGCTTAACCAGTTGTTTTCCAGATTTGTTTTTTTACTGAAAAGCAGAGCTAGTATTTACTTGGCTCTGTTTTTCTTACGTTATATAATAATCACTATGATTACTATTATAAGTAATATGATGATTAGTCTTGGCGTAAATTGTATTTCAAACTTAAACCTCATAATTTCCCATATTCAAAAAGAAATGGAAAACAAAGCTAGTATTTTTTTACTACCTCCTCATATTAATTATTAGCTATAACTTTTAAAATTCCCCTATAATATTTAAAAAATATAATAAATTAAAAAGAAACAAAATAAAACTTGTTTCTTTTAATCACACCTTTTCAACGTTATATAAAACGATTTGTAACTTAGAAAACCTTTTTTCTACTTTACCACTTATTTTGTAAACACCAGGTATAGGAATATTAAAAAATTTATTATAAGTTTTAGGAAACATTACAAGTTCTATGTTACCAAAAGAATCACTTGCGTTTATAAACATCATCTTTTCTTTAGCCTTTGTGTCAATTTCTTTTTTTCTTTCTAAGTAAAGAACCATAGTAACACTACTATCAAAATATTTTTCTAATTTATTAGTCGTTATACTATTATCAGTTATGTACTTACTAGTTGGGTGATTACTTATATAAAAACCAAATAATTCAATTTCATATTTAGTAAGTTCTTCTTTGGAATACTCATCATAATCTCTTAACTCTGGTTTAAACACTAAAGATTCATCTAAATCATTACAAAGCTCCGCGTAATTAATCGCATCACCCAAGTTTTCTATTAAGGTCTTTTTATTCTTGCCAAAACCATCTAAAGCCCCAGATAATATTAAGTTTCGAAGTACGTCTTTTCCAAATTTATAACACCTTCTAACAAAGTTTAAATACGAAGAAAAGTTACCGTTTTCTAACCTTTCTTTTACTATGTTTCTTGCGGTAAGCGTTCCGACTCCTTTTATCAAAGACAAAGGAAATATAAGCTTATCATCACTTATCTCATAACGTTCGGTTGAAATGTTTATTTTTGGATTTAATATTCGAACACCTAACCTTTTACATTCGTTTACCAAGTTTTTTGTCTTGTTAATAACACCTATGTAATTATTTAATACTTCACACTCAAAGAATAGTGGATAATGAACCTTAAGATATGCTATTTTATACCCTACAATTGCATATGAAACAGAGTGTGCTTTATTAAAACCATAGTTTGCAAACTTTAATATTAAGTTATATATTTCTTCTGATACTTTAGTAGAATATCCTTTTTCTATACTTCCATTTATAAAATCTTTTTTATAAGATAAAAGAACGTCTTCTTTTTTCTTACTCATTGCACGTCTTAACTCATCTGCTTTAGAATAAGAAAAACCAGCCATCTTAACGGCAATTTGCATTATCTGCTCTTGGTAAATAATTATTCCATAAGTACTAGATAATATTTCTTTTAGATCATCATGAATGTATGTTATTTTTTCTTTTTTATGACGTCTTGCAACATAAGTTTCGATGTTTTGCATTGGCCCTGGCCTATAAAGTGCTACAGCAGCGATTAAATCATCTATTTTTTCTGGTTTTAACTCGGTGATAAACTTTTTCATTCCTGGTGATTCAAACTGAAATATTCCATCTAAATCGCCACTTGAAAAAAGTTCAAAAGTTCTTTTATCATCAAGTGGTATATCACTAAATTTAACGTTTGCTTTTTTTATTATTCTATCTATTACACTTAAGTTCTTAAGGCCCAAAAAATCCATTTTTAAAAGGCCTAAATCCTCAATATAATTCATTGTATAACCACATAAATAAATGCCATCAGTCCCAAGGGTTAAAGGAACATAATTACAAAGTTTCTTGTTTGAAATTATTATTCCTGCAGCATGCACCGAAGCATGTCTTTTAATTCCTTCTAATTTAAGAGAAATATCGTATACCTTTTTTAAATCATCGTCATCGTTTAAGATTCTTTTGACGTTTATATTATTAAGCTGATAAGAAAGATCTTTTTTATCATCAAAATTTCTAAGTAAATTATCAACTTTATAATTACTTATTTCAAATATTCTAGCTACATCCCTTATGACTTGTTTTGCTAGTAAATTAGAAAAAGTAATTATTCCTGATACCTTATCTTTTCCGTATCTTTTTACTACGTAATTAATTACCTCATCTCTTTTTTCAGCATCAAAATCTATATCAATATCAGGCATGGTAACACGCTCTGGATTTAAAAACCTTTCGAACAATAAATCATACTTTATCGGGTCTATATCCGTTATTCCAAGACAGTAAGAAACCAAGCTTGATGCCGCAGAACCCCTTCCAGGACCTACCATAATATTATTTTTTTTCGCGTATTTAACGTAGTCCCATACAACCAAAAAGTAATTACAAAAACCCATTTTTATTATTACGTTAAGTTCCCGTTTTAAACGTTCTACGTATTTTAAAGGGACGTTATTATCCAATCTTTTTTTAAGTCCAACAACGCATAAGTCTGTTAAGTATTTTTTTCCATCAAAATTTTTATCATCATTATAAATAGGTAATAAATCATCCTTTTTTGGTATTTCTAAATTGCATAACTCACTTAAGTAAATAGTAGATTTTTTATCTTCTGCTTGCAATGATTTTAGCATGCTAACGTCCTTGGGAGCTTCTTTTTTAGTTTCTTTTATTTTATAAAGATATTTTAAATACTTTTCCTCATCTTCGTTTAAGCAAAGCGTTTTTTTTATAAATACTTTATTTTCATCAATTAGTTCTTTTTGTTCTAGTGAATCATAACCAATAAACAAATCTTCTGTGTATATCTTTAAATTTTCTATTTTATCTTTAAACTCAAACGGAACAACAACAACCAAATCAGACATGTATTTTACAAGTTCATCAAAATTAAGTTTATTTTCTAAATAAATGGTATTTATATTACATAAGTTTTGATAACCATGATAATTTTTAGCATATAATAAAATGGTATAATCTAGTTTTACTTCCAAACCAATTATTGGTTTAATATTCTTTTTTTTACATTTAGTATAAAACTCCATGGTGCCAAATAAATTATCATCACATATTGCACAAGCATTAATATTAAGTTCAGAAAGTGTATTTATTAAGTCGTCTATCTTAATCAAACTAGATAAAAGTGAATAATCAGTTTTAACCCATAACGGAACATAGTTCATAAACATCACTTTCCTTTCTAATAATATTTTACTACAAATACTATTTTTTTCCTATTTTAATTTGACTATTTACCCATAATATGGTAAAGTTATAGAGCAAACAAGGACAATAAGGAGGAGTTAAAATGGCTAAAAAAGTATCTAATAAAAAACCATTATTTGGAAATAATCGTTCTCATGCTTTAAACGCAACTAAAAAGAAACAAAAAGTAAACATGCAAAAAGTTACTTTAAATGGTGTAACGGTAGTTATGAGTGCCAAAGAAGCTAAAAAATTTAGAAAAAACAATGCATAAAAAAATACTTCAAACGAAATTGAAGTATTTTTTATTTATTTTTCTATCTTAGTAAAGTGCATTCCGTGATGAACCGTCACTTTACTTCCAGGTTTATAATACTTGTTATCAGAAGAATTATACCAGTATTTTACATCATCATCTTTCGGTAATACATATATACTTCCTTCCTTCTTTAAGTACTTACCTTTATTCTTTACGCTAATATTATCAGTTTCTAAAGTAACCATCCAATATCTACTACCATTTTTCGTTATTGGTTTTAAAGTTTCGTCTTCATTTAACATTGTACTATTTAATATATTAATAAGTTCCTCTTTAGTAATTACATTATTATTAACCAAATGTTTAGCTTCCTTCATTCTTAAACCCTTATATAAATAGTAAGGCACCGTGTTAAGATCATTATAGGAATATAAATTATTTTTATCTTTTAGAATTTCTTCATTACCATTCCATGTAATATTTGAATTAAAGTCATATAAGTTAGTTAATTCAACATGTCCATCGGTTGTTATAATATTATTAGCAATAATATTATAATATCGTGTTGATTCAACGTGATAAAACTTAACACGTTCTTCTATAATTTCTATATCTGTTACGGTTACTTTTTTCAAATTACCATTATCGACCATCGCAACATTCGTTCCAACCTTAAAATTATCCTTATCATCCACCGAAACAAATTTATTTAAATCATAACTATAAACACCATGAAATCCAACCGTTTTTAAAACCGTTCCATCACTAAACGTTGTTTTTTGATAGTAATCTGAAACATCTTCTTTTTCTATCCAAATAGGATATTCATATACTATTTTTCCTAAATCATAACTCCATGTTGCAAGTAAATCATCATATCTTATATCTTCAATATTTTTATAACCATCAATTGTTTTTATTTTTGTTTTCTCAACTAAACAACTATCTTCATCAGGAGAATTAGTAATTTTTATTGTTGCGGGTTCAATTACATAGCCTCCTTTAGCTCCATGTATTGTAACATTTCCTGTATTAGTATATTTTAGTACTATTTTATTAGACTCTTTTTTTGGATATCCGCTACTAGATCTAATACTTGAACTCGCTTGATACTCAACATCAGAAATTCCTAAACTAATTGTACAATAAAACTCATCATCAGGAGCAAAAGAAGTTTTTTGGATTCCATTTTTATAACAACGAATAGGCAAATTCTTTTCTTTTGTAGTATTTGATTTTGTAGTATTTGATTTTGTAGTATTTTTAGAAGAACTTTTACATAAAGATTCACGAGAAGATCCGTTTAATTTATAAACAAAACCATCAAAGCAATAGATTTCATTTTTTATTGGTGCATATTCATCTTGTTTAATCGTATATGTTTTACATACTTTTTGACTAGAAAGATCACTTGAACTATTTATATTTTCTCCGGTTAATGGATTAGTAGTGTCAGAATCTAAATAACCATCATCAACCATGTCTTTAACAGCAACACAACCGTTATCATCTACTTTATTTCTTTCTGCTACCATGTAAGCTTCTGCTATATTTACTATGTCATTTGCTGCTAAATATTTTGTTTTTTCTTTTGAATCATTTATGCTTTTTATAACAGCCGTTCCTGCTATCGCAAGAATAACTGCTAAAACAACTATTACTGCTAAAAGTTCAATTAAAGTAAAACCTTTTTTATTCTTCATTATTATCACCTATCATCATGATATCATTATGATAATTTTAAGTCAATTTTATGCATTTAAAAAAGAAACTTTTTACGTTTCTTTTACTTTTTATCGGTTGAACCAAAGCCACCGGTACGAACGCCTTGTGCGTTATCATCGTCAGTTATTAAATACTTCATAAATATAGCTTGTCCTATAGCTTCACCTTTTTTTATTATAACGTCTTCATCTTTTACGTTGTAAAAAGCAAACATAAAAGCGCCATCATTATCAGTATTACCATAGTAATCAGCATCTATTATACCAACGCTATTGGCCATTACAAGTCCCTTTTTCTTTGGATTAGAACTTCTGTTACAAAGCATTAAATATTCATCATCCATCATGTATGCTTTAAGACCAGTTTTTACTAATGTTGGGTTATCACCAGGTTTAAATGGCTTAATTACCACATCTTCGGCAGCTTCAATATCATATCCTGCAGCGTTTTTTGTCTTTCTAATTGGTAAATTAATACCTTTATTCTCAAAGCCTTTAGCTATTTTAAATCCTCTTTTTTTCACCTTTACACTCCTGTTAGTTCTTTTTTATCATCAAATAATACTATTTTGTTTTGTTTTAATGTTTTTTTTACATCGATTACTCTTTGATTAGATGATCCACACCATTTTAACCTAAAATCATGCAACTCATCTTTATATTGTCCATCTATTAATACGTCTATATAATTTAATACTTCTTTATCTTTTAAGTCTCTATCATATAAAAAGCCAGTCCATACCCAAATGGTTTTATTAGGATATTTTTCTTTAAATGCTTTGGCAAGACGCGTAGTTGCTCTAATATTGTTAGGATGCATTGGCTCTCCACCTAAAATTGATAAACCAACAATATGATCTTTATCAGCTAATTCTAGCACCTTATCAATTGTTTCATCAGTAAATTCTATACCGTCTTTAAAAGACCAAGTTTCTTTATTAAAACAATTTTTACAGTGGAAAGCGCATCCTTGCATAAATATTGATACCCTAACACCTGGTCCGTTTGATATGTCCATTTTTCTTATTTTATTATACTTAGTCATTTATGCATCCTTATTATCAATATGAATTACTCTTTCTTTTATTTCTTGCGTTCTTCCTTTATTCCAAAAGTTAGTTCCAATGTATCCGCAAGTTCTTCTTGCAACGTTTAAAGTATCATGATTTCTATTACCACAATTTGGACAATACCATTCTAAGTCATCATCTAAAAGGATTTCTCCGTCATATCCGCATGCTTGGCAGTAGTCAGACTTAGTGTTTAACTCAGCGTACATAATGTTGTCATAAATAAATTTAATAACCTCCATAACGGCATCTAAGTTGTTAGTTAAGTTAGGGGTTTCAACATAACTTATCGCACCACCGGGTGAAAGTTTTTGAAACTCGCTTTCTAGTTTTAACTTGGTAAACGCATCAATTTCTTCAAAAACCGGAACATGGTATGAGTTTGTAATGTAATCCCTATCAGTAATTCCTTTAATCTTACCAAAACGTTCTCTTAAGCATTTAGCGAATTTATAAGTTGTAGATTCAATTGGAGTTCCATAAACGCTATAGTCAATGTCTTCTTTTTCTTTCCATTCTTTACACTTATCGTTTAATTTTTGCATGACTTCAAGGCCAAATTCTTTACCTTTTCCGTTATCAGTATGAGAATGCCCAGTCATGAACTTAACACACTCATATAAACCAGCATATCCAAGTGATATGGTTGAGTATCCATGGTGTAATAGCTCGTGAATACTTTCACCTTTATCTAATCTTGCTAAAGCCCCGTGTTGCCATAAAATAGGTGCAACATCAGAAGTTACCTTAGATAATCTTTTATGTCTTGCTTGTAAGGCCCTGTGGCATAACTCTAATCTTTCGTCCATTAACTTCCAGAATAAATCCATGTCTTTATCCGCTGATAGTGCAACGTCAACTAAGTTAATGGTTACAACACCTTGGTTAAACCTGCCGTAATACTTACCCTTTCCTTCTTCGTAGTTTTTAGCTTTTGCAATGTTTCCTAAGTGTATCGTTCTATCAGGCGTTAAAAATGATCTACATCCCATGCATGGATAACAATCTCCATCTCCATTTTCATTTATCTTTAATTCTTTCATTATCTTTTCAGATATATAA
>CASEJU010000046.1 GCA_949288335.1 uncultured bacterium
GAATTATTAAAGGTGTTGAGTGATTATGCAAACATTCATAAATAAAGTAGATGATGTAATACCAAAGCTATTAAAACTAGATAGAGATACGTTATATGATTTTAAAATAACAAAGCATAGAGAGAAACGTTCACTAGATGCAAACGCGTATTATTGGCTTATTTTAGATCAAATAGCAGACGTTATGAAGATAGATAAAGAAGAACTTCATAGAGATTATTTAAAGCATTACGGAGTACGTACTCAAGTTATGTTGCCCGTTAAAGGTGATGGATATTTTAAATACTATGATTTAGATGGAATAAGAGAAGTAAACGGAAATAGATTTTACGTCTACAACGTTTACAAGCCAAGCTCTGAAATGAATACAAAAGAGATGTCAAAGTTAATAGACGGAATAGTACAAGAGGCTAAAACTTTAGATATTGAAACCATGACGCCTAATGAATTACAGATTTTAAAGGAGGAATGGAAATGATATTTGAATTATTAGATTTAAAAGAATGGAAAAAGAAAAAAGATATTTTAAAAGAACTTAAAAAGAATGGAGTAAGAATGTCTGAAAGAGCTTGGAGAAAAGCAGTTGAATTACATAATAAAAAATACTTTAGTCATGAAACAGATAAGTATTTAGCTCATTCTTCAAAAGGCTATAAATTAACTGATAATAAAGACGAAATAATTGCAAGTGCAAAGGATTACCGCACAAGAGCTTTTAATCAACTGGTTAAGGCTAGTAAGACGTTAAAAGCAATGGGCGAAAACGATAACATTCGTTTAGAAATTAAAGACGGAGAATTTGTAGTTGCTCAATTTTAGGGGGTTAATATGAAAAAACAAGAAAAAATAGTTTATCAGACTATTTCAGAAGAAGAACCATATTGTCAAATATGTGGACAAGCTTATAACTTACATAGACATCATATTCGTTATGGTGCATGTGGAAGAAAAACATATTTTGGTAATGTAATTGTTCTTTGTGAAAATTGTCATAGAATGGTTCATACAAATAAAAAGAAATGGCAACCAGTATTAATAGAAATGGCTGATGAGCATGAAAGGATTATGAATCGTGAGTAAAAAATACGAATACGCACTATATAAAGGTGATAACTTCATCGATTTAGGAACCAAAGAATATTTGGCTAAATTGATAGGCGTAACTAAAAAGACTATCGGTTGGTTGGCTAGCCCAAGTGCAAGAAAGAGAAGAAGGAAAGGAGAAGATTCTAACGCATTAATATGTGTAAGAATTGAAATTGAAAAAGATGAATAGAGTTTGTTTAAATGGAAGATTAACTAAAGATATAGATTTAAGATATACACAGAATAATGTTGCAGTAGCTAGTTTTACTTTAGCAGTTCAAAGAAAATTTAAAAACCAAAACAGAGATTACGAAAGTGATTTTATCAATTGTGTTGCTTATAAATCCACAGCAGAATTATTAAGTAAATATATTGGCAAAGGCGATTTAATCGGTATTGAAGGTAGAATTCAAACAAGAAATTATGAAAATCAAGAAGGTAAAAAAGTATACGTAACAGAAGTAATAGTTGAAAGTGTAGATTTTTTAGCTAGTAAAAAACAATCATACGAAAAAGACCCGAACGCCGGTGAAGTAAAAATAGAACCAGTAAAACAAAAGTTAAGTGATGATGTATTTGCGGATTTTGGAAACTCAATAGAAATTACAGATGAGGACATTGCATTCTAATGATAGAAGAACTAACTAAATTACTAATTACTCAATATGAAAAAGAGAAGAAAACTGGACAAGCTGAATACTTAAAAATATCAGTTCAAGATTTCTATAGGGGGTTAATCAAATTTTTAAAGGAGATTAATTATGAAAATATTTAGATTCATGTCAAAAAAAGAATTCGATAAGTTATTAGCTGGTGAAACATTAGTTAATAATAAAAAACACGACGCAAATACTAATTCGATTGGTTTTTGCTTTATGAATGGAAACCCGGAATATCGTTATCAATTTTTAAGTGGAATAGTAAGCGATGAAGTTTGTGTCGTATTTGAAACTAAAAAAGAATTAAATAAAAGTTTTGGAATATATGCTGACCCTAATGGTTTCTTCTTTGATACTATTACGAAAGATGAATATTGCACAGAAGAATATAGTTTAGAAGATTTTAAAATAGTTAAAATGTGTATACCTAGAAAATTTAAATGGTATACAGATGTAGAAGAGTTTAAACGAGTATTGGAAAAAACTCAAAAAGAAAAAGAAGAGTCTAAAAAGTTGTATAAATTGAAAGAGAAAAAACGCGAAGAGATAACTGATAAAAAACTAAATGAATTGATTGGGTTTTTAGAAAGTCGAAGATTTGGTGAACCGTTATATATAGGTGATGATAATAAAGAATTTAAATGTAAACATGTACAAATTGAAAGTTTTGAGCAAGACTTTTCAGGAGTTGAAATAAATTTAAAAATTATAATTTAGGGAGGCAATTATGATATGGATAATACTTTATAGCTTATTAATAATAGCTTTATATAAATCGAATAAAAAGAAGAAACTTTTTTATAACAATTATCAGCAATGTTTAAGAGCTTTAACAGAAAGTGACCCAAAATTAAAAGAGTATTTAGAAAGGAATAGATAATATGGACTTATTAAAAATTTACAATGAAAACCAAGAAAGAGAAAAAGAATTTGAAAAACAAAAAGAAGAGTATGCGTTGCAAAAAGAGGTAAACGGATTTGTAGTAGATATTATAAGAAACGAACCCGAATTTTATAGTAATAATAAAAAAGTATTCGAAGAATTAGGTATAAAGTATAAGAGAAAAAAGAAGGATTATATACGTATTGGAGAATGCTTTAGATGTGGTGATTATTATGCTCCAATAAACAAAACAAACATAAAAAAATTAAATGATTATATAAACAAGAGGTCTAATAATGAAAACTAAAAATCTAATATTTATATTAATAATGACTTTAATGATAACAATACCAGTTATAGGTACTTTGATATTGTCTAGCAATCGCTATGAAGACCAAATAAACGATTTAAAGCTAGAAAATAAGAAGTTGGAATATAACAACAAAGAATTAAAAAATAGCGTTGAAGTACTGCAAAATGAACGTGAAAGCGAGTGTCATTGTGGATGGTATCAAGATTTTTATTACGAACATGCAGAGGGGGGTTGGTGCTTATGAATAATAAAGAATATGAGGCAGCAAAAAGATTGATTGATATTCCTGATGTAAAAAAAGGAAGTTATAGTTTTATCGGTAA
>CASEJU010000047.1 GCA_949288335.1 uncultured bacterium
ACTCCTATTCAATACAAAGAAAAAATGCTTGGTATTTCTAATTTATAATCCCCCTCTATTGTCTACTTTTTCTTGACTAATGCAAAATGTAAATAAAATTAAGAAAATCAGGACTAATTAATCCTGATTTTTACTTCTTTTATCTTTTATCTCATTTAATAATAATTCTATAAACATATCCTTGTCAACCGAGTAAGTTTTATTAGAACCGTGCCTTCTATAACTTATTAAGCCACCATCTTTTTCTTTATCTCCTAATATTACTATAATAGGAATCTTCTTAGTTTGGGCCTCCCTCATCTTATAAGATAGTTTTTCTTCTCTATCATCTAGTTCTACTCTAACATTTTTTTCTTTTAAAGCGTTATAAACTTCGTTTGCATACTCTAAATGATAGTTATTATTAACTGGTATTAAGACAACTTGAACAGGTGCAAGCCAAGTTGGAAAAACTCCTTTAGTCTCCTCAATTAGAAAAGCAGTAAACCTATCAAACGTTCCAAAAATTGCCCTATGAAGTACAACTGGTGTTTTTTTCTCACCGTTATTATCTATATAAGTTAAATCAAAGCGTCTTGGAAGAAGAAAATCTAATTGACAAGTTGATAAAGTAACTTCAGGTCCAACCGCAGGTTTAACCTCAACGTCTAACTTAGGCCCATAAAAAGCCGCCTCGCCAATAGCTTCGAAATAATCTACCTTAAGCTCGTTTAATACTTCTCTTAGTTTGTCTTCCGCGTTATTCCACATTTCATCATCATCAAAGTACTTTTCCTTATCTTCTTTATCCCTAAGTGACAATCTAAATTTATAATCTTTTATTCCAAAATCTTTATAAACATCTAGTATTAAACTTACAACCTTTTTAAATTCATCGCCTATTTGTTCTGGAGTAACAAAAAGGTGTGCATCATTTTGACACATGCATCTAACTCGTTCTAAACCTTTTACCGCACCAGATGCTTCATACCTAAAGTCAGTTGCAAACTCGCCTATTCTAATAGGAAGTTCCTTATATGAATGAAGTTTATTTTTATAAACAAGCATATGATGAGGACAATTCATAGGTCTTAAAACAAACTCTTCATCATCTACCTTCATCGATGGAAACATGTTTTCCTTATAATGATCCCAGTGACCTGATGTTTTATATAAATCAACCGTTCCAACGCATGGCGTATAAACGTGCTCGTATCCCATCTTTCTTTCTTTTTCATATATATAGTTTTCCAATTCTTTACGAATTATAGCACCATTTGGAAGCCATAAAGGCATTCCTGCTCCTACTAGTTCATGATTCATGAATATTTCTTGTTCTTTACCTATTTTTCTATGATCCCTTTGTTTTCTTTCTTCTAGTTCTTCTAGATGTTTTTTTAAATCCTCTTCCGTCTCAAAACAAATGCCATAGATTCTTTGAAGCATTTTATTTTTAGAATCACCCTTCCAGTATGCACCAGAGTGTTTTAAAAGTTTAAAGTACTTTAATTTCTTTACGGTATCAACGTGAGGACCACGACATAAATCAGTAAAATCCCCTTGCGTATAACAAGAAATAACGGTATCATTAGGATCCATTCTTTCTATTAAATCGATTTTATACGAATCATCTTTAAACATCTCAAGTGCTTCTTGTTTTGATATTTCGTGCCTTGTTATTCTTTTTCCATCTTTAGCAATTTTCTTCATTTCCTTTTCTATTTTAGGCAAATCCTCATCCGTTAGAGTTTTATCGCCTAAATCAATGTCATAGTAAAATCCCTCTTCTATAACAGGTCCTACCCAGAATTTAGCTTTTGGATATAAATGTTTTACCGCCTGTGCCATTAAATGTGCACAAGAGTGATTTAAAACGCTTAATTTTTCATCTTCTTTTATGTTTATCATATCTATTACCTCTTTTCATTTGTTTTTGTTTACTTCCATTTTTTCTTTTGTTATTTTGATAATTTATCTTCTCTTTAAAGCCACTATCATCATAATAAATTAATCCATGCAATACTTGATACAATTTTGAATCATACTCAAACATATCTTTCAACATAAATAAATCACTATATGGCAAATTTAATCTTTCTAAATATATTTTTTTCTTTTTTATAGAAACGCTTTCATCTTTTAAATAATCAATAAGTAAATTAGTTATCATTTTTCCCCCCCCCATAAAATCATTTTCTTAATATACCACTTTAAATGTTCTGATGTTAAATCCACCGATTTTTTGATAGTAATAATTTATTAATGTTTCCATGTTTTTATACATCACGTTTGGTTTATCTAACTCAAAACATCTTGTGTATAATTTAATAAACTCACGTTCCGGAAGTTTAAATACATGATATTTTCTTCTGTATTTTTCATCCGTTAAAATTTTATAAATCTTAGTTTTAGGCAACTTCGGCATACTTAAATACTCTGTGTATGCATCGTAAACAAGCCCTAACAGATTATAATATATTAAATTAAATTGTGGGTTATTCTCTTTTAAACACACCTTTAATTCATCTAAATAGTCCCATAAGAAGTAATTATTCATATCTAATTTTTCAGAATTAATATTATTAATTGGTTTATCAATATACTCTAAAGCTTTATCTTGAAGATTTTTTACGCTTCCATCTAAATCATAAATTATTTTTCCATAAGCAAACATATTAGCAGTAGATAAATCATTATCATTAAACTCTTCTTCCATTTTTTTCTTTATTTTCCATACTGGACGCATAAAATATTCTATTAAGTAACTATTTGAATCAACATTTGCTCTTTCCTCATAATTCACATCATTTCTCAAAACCAAATAAACATTTATATCAGAGCACTCGGTTTGACTATCATTTGCATAACTACCATATAAAATAGCCCCGATGACATTATCATCCTCTTCATACTTCTTTAAAAACTCCCTTAAGGCTAGTTTCCATTTTTCTATCATCACCACACCTACTTTCCTTTAAAGAAAAAAGCACATCCTTTAAAAGGAGTGCTTTTTGCACGGTACCATCCTTACCTTTAACTTAATTTGATAACGTGTTTTTAAAACACGGGACTTCCTTTCGGTTCCTGCTTAAAAAGTAGTAATTTTATAACTATTTTGCCTAATTTTCACCAACCTTAGGCTCTCTTTAAAACATCATTATAAAATCATGTCTTTTATAATTGCATTTATACCAAAATAATACTACAAAACACTTCTTAAGTCAATTAATATTATTACTAAATTTAGACATAATAAAAACATAAATCTGTTTTATAATTAAATGGGTGATAAAATGAATAAGAACATTAAAAAAATATTAATTATTATACTTGTAATTATTTTAGCTATCATATTATATGCCGTAATCAATAAAGCGTACACCGCAAAGATAAAAGAAAAAGTAAACGACGTATCTTGGCTTAGAAAAAACGTTAAAATTTCGGAAGATTACTCCATTGGTTCAAGCATACTATCAGTTAATAAAATAAGTGATATTGATGTTTATAGTGATGCTTACCAAAAGGTAATAAATGAAAAAATAGAAGAACTTAAAGACAAAACCTATGATTTTGAAGATCCACTTTTGATATATAATGCTTACGGAACCAATAAATCGGGCATTAACATGTACTTTAACACCAATGAAGAAAGCTACGTAACTTATACAATAACTGCAGAAGATAAAGATATTAAGGATTATACTAAAACCTTGTATAACGGTGGAGAAAATAATTTAACTAAAAACCATGAATACCAAATAACCGGTTTGGTAGCAGGTGAAATGCAGACAATAAAATTTAAGCTATATAATAAAGATAATAAAGTAATCGAAACAAACACAATAAACGTATTTATGCCTGAAACAAGCGTCGACATAAAACTTGATGTAAAAAATGGTAAGTCTAAAAGCAAGTTAGAAGATGGATTATACGCGGTCCTTGGCCATGACAAAAACTTTAATTCAAACATATACTTATATGATAATGACGGTATATTAAGAAGCGAAATACCACTTAACTCTTATAGAACAGATAGAATAATAAAAATAAATGATAACTTATTATACAGTTATACAAAAAGAGATTTTGCTCTTGTTAATAGATTAGGTAAAGTTATTAAAACATATAAAATAGATGGTTATTACATGCATCATGATTTTATATATGATGATAATACAAACAATTTAATCATACTCGCTAATAAAGATGATGCCAACACCATAGAAGACCGGGTTATAACCTTAAACTTAGATACTGGAAAAACCAAAGAAATAATTAATATGCAAGACTTTGCAAAAGACTTTTATGACACGGCAGTTGCACCAGAAGATGGAAATACATACGGAGGTAACGAGCTTGATTGGGTACACTTAAATAGTTTATCAATAAATGGAAATGATATAGTTTTATCATCAAGAGAATTTAGTACGATATTTTGTATAAGTGACTTTTATAATAATCCTACTTTAGAATACGTAATTGGAGATCCTTCAATATACGAAGGAACATCATTAGAAAGTTATGCGTTAAAAAAGCAAGGAGACTTTATATCACAAGCAGGGCAACATACCATAACCTATTTGTTTGACGAAAGTTTAGGCGCCGGCAGGTATTATCTTATAATGTTCAATAACAATTACGCCGGATCAAGAACAAGACCTGATTTTAATTGGGAACCATTCGTTGGAGCTGGTGATTATAATAACGGAGATGCATCAAAATATTATAAATACTTGGTTGACGAAAATAATAAAACGTTTACCTTGGTAGATAGCTTTGATCTTGATTACTCATCAATCGTTTCAAGCGTGGAGCAATTAGATAAGAACTTAGTTTCATCATCAGGGATGGATAATTCATTTAGTGAATATGATAGTAATCACGTACTTATAAGAAAATTTAATTACTCTTCTAAAAAATATGCATATAGAGTATTTAAGTATAACTTTAATAGTTTCTGGTATTATTAAAAAGGTTTTCAAAATCAAGAAAACCTTTTTATTATAATCTATTATTTTTACTTATCATTTCCATATCAACGGTTAACTGTCTTATTCTTTCTATTATTCTTCTTGCTTTTACTTTTTCTGATTTATTATTTGTGGTAACACTTAAATGTTCTTCTAACTCTTTTAAGTTTAAATTAGACGTAATAAAAGTAGGAAGATTTTCTTGCATTCGGTATTGTAAAATAGTACCTAACACTTCATCTCTACTCCAGTTAGTTACCGCTTCTGCTCCTAAATCATCTATTAAAAGCAACTTAGCGTATTTAACCTCGTTAAATTTATCCTTAAACTCATCAGACGAACTTGATGAATAACTAGCTTTTAAGTTTCTTAAGTACTCTGGATAATATATTATTACGCTTTTTACCTTTTCTTTTGCAAGTTCATTAAACATTGCTGCTATTAAATAAGTTTTTCCACAACCAAAATTACCATGTAAATATAATCCTTTTTTTATTTCACCTTTTTTATAATCTTTTATATAGTTTAAAATCCATTTTATTACTTCTTGCCTGTTTTTATCATCAGTATAAATATTTTTTACCTTAGCTTCCATAATTTCCTTTGGAACATCAAAGCTAGTTACGTTTTTTCTAAAGTAGTTTTCTTTTAAATACTTATTTTTATACTTACACGCAACGTATGAAAAATTAAGTTTTCCATCGCTTAAAACAGGCAAATAACAATATCCTTCCATTTTATTTTTACAAGTTAAAAGGCTCTTACATGACTTACAATTTTTATATTCTAAAGCAGAATCCTCTAACGATGAGGTGTATTTCATTAGTTCATCATCGCTTAAGTTTATACTTTGAACCAAACTATTAAACACCTCATCTTTTTTAGCTTCCTCAAAAGAAACCTTTAATTTATAATTTATGTTTTTTCCTTGCTTTATTGTTTTGTTAATACTTTCCATAATAACTCCTTTTTATGAAAACTCTTTTAGCATATCCTTAAGAGATTTTTCTTCTTCAGTGCTTAATTCTTCTTTTTTTATACTTTGGTTAAACCATTCTGGTAACACTTCGTTTTCTTCTTGTTTTTTTATATATTTAACATCCATTACCTTTTTTGATTTTTTATATTCTTTTTCAGCCTCTTTCATTGCTTCTTCCACGGTTTCTATATTAAGCCTTTTCCATTGTGATGCTATTGTCTCTAAAAAACCTCTTGTTAATTTTTTGTTGTTTATTTTAAGAACATAATCAATTAAAACGTTAACAACTCCAGGATTTAATTTAAAATCACTCAAAAGAGTTTCTAATAATGATAAGTCTCTAGAAGATGGTTTTGCACCATTACTCCTTCCTTTTAAGAAATTATATGGTGTTGTATTTTCAAATACATATATCATTTTTGCTCTTTTATCCGCTGCACCAACTGGATTCTTAAGATATTCAGGCTGACTTTTATAAACAAGCGAAGGAAGTTTGTTTTGGTTTTCATATTTATAATAATTTCTTACGTTCTTTCTTAACAATATCTTATCAATAAGTCCATTTTCTTTAATCGAATTAAGAATTGGCCCTTTCATGTCGCTTGCATCCATGTTATATATGAATGATAAGTTATTAATTAATTCTTTTACTTCTTTACTAAAAGTTTTATTAGTTATAACACCATTAGGTACCAAAGAAATTAAAAGATCAAAATCAAAGGCGTTATCTATCTTTATCTCACCAGTTTTATTGACCCTTAAATCTTCGTTTAAATTATCATAAGATGATGATGGTACACTTTCAAAAACTTCATCAAACGT
Organism: uncultured bacterium; assembly: GCA_949288335.1. Lineage (GTDB taxonomy): Bacteria > Bacillota_I > Bacilli_A > RF39 > UBA660 > Aphodocola. The sequence continues at coordinate 6,751 of CASEJU010000047.1, forward strand.
ACTGGTTAACTCCTCATAAGATGATAAGTTGATTCTTGGAACCTTAAAATATTTAAGTAGGTTTTCATACTCTTTTTTACCAACGTTATTATATAAAACTATGTTTAAAATCGGATGGTTAAAAAATTCTGAAGCAGGTATCGGTGAAAACATTTCGTATACATAATTATTAACGTTCCCCTTTTTTACAAACGTCTTTAAAAGCCCTACCGCTTCTAGCTTTTTTCTTGCCGTTACAATAGAATCCATTTTTATTCTTAGGCTAGTCATTAAATGATGATGAGTATACTCATTACTTAAAAGTTCCGTTTTATCTAAATCAGCCCATAAAGTGTAATAAAGACTAACCGCCATACTACCGATTATTGGTTGATAAAGCATACTAATTATCTTTCTATCACTTTCGTTTAAAATAGTCCGGTTTACCACTACGAAAGTGTCCGCTGGTAAAATACTAATTTCTTTCATAATAGTAAACCTCCTTAAGTTATATTGTAATTCATTTTTAAAGTTATTTCAATAACTAGCAAAACAAATATTGAATAAAAAGTATTATCATTGTATAATATATATGAAGGAAGCAGCTTAACTAGTTGTTTTCCAAAAAGTTTTCTAATTGAAGAACAGAGCCAGTATTTACCTGGCTCTGTTTTTCTTACGTTATATAACAATCACTATGACTACTATTATAAGTAATATGATGATTAATCTTGGCGTAAATTGTATTTCAAACTTAAACCTCATAACTTCCCATATTCAAAAAAGAAACGGAAAACAAAGCTAGTATTTTTTTACTACTTCCCTATACTTATAATTAGACATAACTTTTTAAATTTACCCTAAAAATAATAAAAAAGCTAAAATTAATTAGCTTTTTCGGCTTCAATAAACTTATAACTATCTTTATCTACTGAAAACTTAAACGTGTATTTATCTAAGTTATCTTGGTACTTTTTATATAATTCTTTATCTTCTAGTTCAGAATCTGTTAAAGTTACCTCTGTTCCATCTGTTAAAGTTAATACATTTTTATTAGTACCAATACTTTCAGCAAAACCTATTACAACACTTATATATAATTCATCTTTTTCTATATAAGAATCAGTAACCCCATATACTGGCGTATTACCTCCATCACCACATTCACAAGAAAGCCATACATAAACGTTTTTCTCTTTAGAATAACCATATAAATCTGTAAATATTCTGTTTATATTATCTTTAACAGCATCATTTCCATTATCAAATTTACTTTTATATGTTTTATTAACATCATCATAAGAATAGTATTCTAAGCCGTCTTCATCATAACATAATCCATAAAAATCACCATCTTCTACAAGCCAAGAATGCTGATTATCTCCAAAAGGGCTTATGTCATCTTCAAAAAAGTCTTTACATGAATAACTGCTTGATTTTGTTTTCGTATTTTCTAATGCAACAGTAGTTTTATACTCATTATTATTAAATATGATATCATTTTTATTAGAATAGCTAAAATCATAATAATATTGTTCGCCAAAAATGTTTTTCATGATTTCATCTGCTTTTTGCGTATCAACTTTTTCTACTTTACTTTCTTCTTTTGCTTTATTTTCTTTTTTATCAACTTTTTCTTTCTCTTTATTTTGGTCATTTCCAATTACATATCCTATGTATAATCCAGCTGCTACAATTATTAATATTCCTATTAATCTTAATATTCCTCTTATTATTTTTGTTTTCTTACTTGGTCTTCCTACCTCGTTTTTTATTACTCCCATCTTCTTACTCCTTTTCTATCTTATTATGTGTTTATATTAACATACGCCCCCCAGGTGTCAAGTCCTACTCGGGTGGAAAATTAGGATGTATATTTTTTCTTGACTAATACAAAAAGAAGCTATTTATCAGCTTCTTTTGTTGTTGTTTCTTCTATTAACATTTTATTAATCAAACTAGAAAAATTATCTTTTAAAGTGTTTTTTTGTTCATCCGTTATTATTTCTTCACTATCAGAGTTAATTATTCCAATGTATACGCCAACTATGTTTCCTTTATTTACAAATACTATGGTTGGTGCACTTATTCTTTTATTACCCTCATCATCAGATGTTATATATTCGGATAAAAGGTTAGCTAATTCCTTATATTCCGTTGTATTATTATCTCTTATGTCCTTAAAGTTATAATACAAAATGCTCTTAATATCTTTTTCTTTAGCAACTTTGTCTAAAACGGGAACAATCTCTTTACATAATGCACAAGATGGAAATCCAAGATATATAATCCCAGTACCACTACTAATTGTGTCCATAACATTATCATAAGTAGTATACTCATAAATATTATCTTTTTCAACGTCTTTATATTCATCTTTAAATCTAATGCTATCCGTACTAACGTCATCTTCAACTTTTGTAACTTCTATGGTATCACAACCAGTTAATATAAGTAAAAAAGTTAGTACTACTGCCACTAACTTTTTCATTTCTATTCACCTTTCATTTGAGCAGCTACTTCTTCAGCAAAATTTTCTTGGCGTTTTTCTAATCCTTCTCCTACTTCATATCTAATTACGTCAATTATTTTACCACCGTTATTGCTAACAAACTTACCTACGGTAATGCTATTATCCTTAACAAAGTCTTGCTCTTCAAGGCAAATTTCCTTGTAATATTTATTAATTCTACCCATTACCATCTTTTCAGCAATGTTAGCTGGTTTTCCTTCTGCCATTGCTTGCTCAGTTAAAATTTTCTTTTCGTTTTCTACTTGTTCTTTTGGAACTTGTTCTTTAGTAACATATTCTGGACGCATTGCAGCAGCATGCATAGAAACATCTTTTGCAACTTCTTCAGACGCACCCTTAAGTAATGTTAAAACAGAAATTTTACCACCCATATGAATGTATGAACCAAAGTGTTCATCATCATTTTTTTCTAATAAAGTAAATCTTCTAAAAGAAATCTTTTCTCCTATCATAGCCGTCATTGAAGTAACATAATCATTTAACGTACCTTCTTGGCAAGATAAAGCTAAAGCCTCTTCGTTTGTTTTAGCGTTACTTTTTAAAATAGTATTTGCAACATCTTCCATGAATTTCTGGAATTTTTCGTTTTTAGCAACAAAATCAGTTTCGCAATTAATTTCAAGAATAACTGCTTTATTACCATCTACTTTAACGGTAGATAAACCTTCTGCCGCAATTCTTCCCGCTTTTTTAGCAGCTTTTGCGATACCTTTTTCTCTTAACCATTCAGTTGCCTTTTTAACATCGTTGTCATTTTCCTCTAGAGCTTTCTTACAGTCCATCATGCCTGCTCCAGAAATATCCCTTAACTCTCTTATTAGACTTGCGTTCATTTTTATCTTCTCCTTTTTATGATTAAAGATGATTTAAAAAATCATCTTATTTACATTATTTTGTTAAAGCCTTAATTAACTCATCTTTCTTTAATTTAGAATATCCTTCGATTTTAGCTTCTTTTGCCATAGCCTTTAATTCAACTACGGTTTTTTTAGATAAATCTTCATCTTCTTTAATAACTTCTTTTACTTTTTCAGTTACTTTTTTAGCAACCTTTTTAACCGTTTGTTTAGCAGCAGCTTTTACTTCTTCTACCTTTTCTTTAACAACTGGTGCCTTTTCTTTTACTTTCTTTTCTACAACAGCTTTAACATCCTTAGCTAATTCCTTAACGTCACTAGCTACTTCTTTAGCGGTAGATTTTAACTTATCTTCTTCGGTTACATAATCTTCCATCGGTTTATTTGTTGCCTCACAAATAGCATTATTTAAAACCCCAAGCACGATTTTAACAGCACGAATAGCATCGTCATTACCAGGAATTACATAATCTACTAAATCTGGATCACAGTTAGTATCTACAATACCAAATACTGGTATGTTTAACTTGTGTGCTTCGTTTATTGCGTTAAGTTCCTTTTTAGGATCAACGATAATCATCGCTTGTGGTAACTTTTTCATTTCTCTTAATCCACAAAAATATGAATTTAACTTATCATATTCTTTACGAATCTTAACTACTTCTTTTTTTGGTAACTTATCAAAAGTTCCATCTTTTTCCATCTTTTCAATTTGATCCAAACGATTAATTCTTCTTCTAATCGTTCTAAAGTTAGTAAGTGTTCCACCTAACCAACGTTTTGAAACATAATAGCTATCAGATCTTTTTGCTTCTTCTTCAGTAGCTTCCTGAGCTTGCTTTTTAGTTCCTACAAAAATAACCTTTCCACCGTTCGCGGCAATTTCCTTTAAAGCAGCATATGCTTCTTCAATTTTCTTTACTGTTTTTTGTAAGTCTATGATATAAATATCATCCCTTGCAGTAAAAATATACTCTTTCATTTTTGGGTTCCATCTTTTAGTTTGGTGACCAAAATGAACACCTGCCTCTAAAAGATAACTCATTGATACAACTGGCATTTCTTTTTTCCTCCTTCGTTTTTTCCTCCAAGTTTTTCATCTTTATAATCCATCCTCTTCGGACACTCGGCTTACAAATCCAAACTTGTGTGTATTTTTTTCTTTCCATTAAGAAAAACCATGCATATTATAACACATACTTATTATATGTTACAAGGTGTTTTTTTATATTTTATAAAGAAAAAAAGTGTTTTTTATTATTTATTTTAATTTTTGTATTTCATTTATTAACGACTCAAATATCACATCACGACTAAATTTAGGCTTATCATATTCTATCCATATATCACTTGCACATCGTGATTTTTCTTCTACTTCATCTTTTCTATCTCCAAAAAATTCAAGATCTTTTTTAGCCTCTTCATATGAAAATGCACCTTCTAAATCATATAACTTAGCTTGAAAGTCGCACTCTATTTTATAACAAAATAAAGCCTCCTTTGTTTTTCTTTCATTAAACTCATCTAATAACGCTTCTATTTCGCCTGCTTCCATTACGTCTTTTACAACCTCATGAACGCATTTTTTACCTTTTTGTATTTTTTCTTCAGGCGTAATATTTGCTCTTATGGTAAAATCTTTCATTAGTATTTCTTCTAACTCGTGTAAAGTAAGCATTTTTAAGACTTTATACATATCTAAATTAAGTTTATACTCACTATTAAGTGCGATAGCAAGTATTAAACAACCATAAATATGTTCCGCAACAGACTCTAGTCTTTCTTTTTTTATGTTAACTTCTATCCAGCCAGTTCTTATTTTTTCTTTTAATTTTAAAGCTTGCATATAAAATGCTATAACTTTTTTATTCTTATTCATAACTTCTCCTACAAATTTATTGGATTAAAATCAAGTTCAATCTTTATTTTGCTGTTTCCTTCGTATATTTTCAAAAGATTATTCAAGGTTAAATATAATTTTTCATCCTTTTTATATTTTAAAATAACCTGAAAATTAAAGTTTTTATTTACCCTTAAAACACTAGCCATCGAAGGCCCTAAAATTCTTGTTTTATCACTTAATTCTTTTCTTAAATACAAACTTACTTTTTTTGCTTCGTTAATTCCGTAATCAAAATCCTTAGATGATATTTTAATTAAGGTTATAAAACAATACGGTGGATAATTAAGCTTTTTTCTAATAAACATCTCTTTAGCAAAAAATCCTTTATAATCATGATTAGATGCACAAACAATACTATAATGTTCGGGATTAAAAGTTTGGATTATGGCCTCTCCTTTTCTATCAGCTCTTCCTGATCTTCCTATCGCTTGATCGAGCAAACTAAAAGTTCTTTCGCTACTTCTAAAATTAGGGATGTTAAGTCCTTGATCTGCATTTATCACGCCAACTAACGTAACCAAAGGAAAATTAAGTCCCTTTGCAATCATTTGAGTACCAACTAATATATCATATTTTCTATCGTTAAAATCATTTATTATTTTAAAATGAGAGCCTTTTTTACTTGTGGTATCGGCATCCATTCTAATAACTTTTGCACTAGAAAACATTTTTTTTACCTCTTCTTCAATCATTTGGGTACCAGATCCTACTTCTCTTATCTTTTCTTTACAACTAGGACAAACGTCTTTTTTTACCTCTGCGTAGCCACAATAATGGCACCTCATCATACCAGAAGTTTTATGGTAAGTTAGTGTTATGTCACAATTAGGGCACTTAAAAACATATCCACAAGAAGGACAAGTTAAATAATTAGCATATCCCCTTCTATTTAATAATAACATTACTTGTTCTTTTTTATTTAATCTATCATTAATACTTTCTATTAATTCACTAGAAAACAATTTATTTCCTTTTCGAATTTCTTTTTTCATATCTACTATTTTTACTTTAGGAAGAGGTTTATCATTAACCCGTTTATCAAGTTCAAGGTACTCATAATATCCTTTTTTAGCTCGTGCGAAACTTTCTATCGTAGGTGTTGCACTTGCAAGTATAACCGGACACTTATGTGTTAAAGATCTTTTAACGGCAATATCAAGCGTATTATACCTAGGATTATTTTCCTGTTTATAACTTTCAGAATGTTCTTCATCTATTATTATTATCCCGATATTTTTAAGTGGAGCAAAAATAGCTGACCTAGCACCTATTACCAGTTTTACTTCACCACGGTTAATCCTTCTAAATTCATCATACCTTTCACCATCTGATAATGAGGAGTGTAAAATTGCTATATCATTACCAAATATTCCTTTAAAACGAGCGGTTATTTGAGGGGTTAAACTTATTTCCGGAACCAATATTATAGCTTCTTTACCTTGTTTTAAAACTTCTTTTACAACGTCTATATAAACTTCTGTTTTACCAGAGCCAGTAACCCCGTAAAGAAGATAAACCAAAGCGTTATTAAGAGCTTGTTTTATCTTGTTTGATACTTCTTGCTGCTTTTTAGTAAGAGTTATGGTCTTTAAATCAACCGTTCCAGAAACCTCCCGGTAAACCTCCTTATTAAACTCTATTACAATATTTTTTTCTATTAGTTTTTTAAGTGATGACCTACTTTTTATCTCACTTTTCAAAACCGACTTATTATTTGTTAAAAACTTAATTATTTCTAATTGCGCTTTAGTTTTTACCCCATCGTGACTAATATTTTCATTTAATTTTACATATGTTTTGGTTTTAACTTTAGCACTCGTTTTATGATTTGCTTTCAAAGCTTTAGGAAGCATTGCCTGGTAAGTATATATTAATGAGCATAAATAACGTTCACTCATAAACTTACCAAGATTAATTAGCTCTGTATTTAATACTGGCTCTTCATCTATTACCTTTAATACTCCCTTAACATCAATATCATCAGGTTTTTCTTCATAATCTAAAACAAAACCTTCGACTATTCTGTTTGAAAATGGTACCAAAACACGTTTACCTATTATGTTATTACACGCATCTTTAGAGACATGATAAGTAAAAGTCATGTTGTTTGATTTTACTCTGGTTTCAATTAGAACTTTTACATACATACCATCATCTCCTTCGTACAAAATAATTATAACAAAAAAAGAAGACTTATTTAAGCCCTCTTTAACCATTATATGGTCTTTTATTACCGGTATAGCTCCATCCGTCAAGCGACGTTTGGGTAGACCATATATATTTATTTTCACAATAAGTTTTATATGTTTTTTCTGCTTTTTTGCTTTCTGTTACATTAACGGTTTTAAAACATGTAGTTCCATTTAATGTATAACCCTCATCACAAGAATAAGTTTCTTTTTGTGTTATTTCTGTTTTAGTACACTTATCACCGTTTAAAGTATAACCAGGATAATCCTCACAAGTATACTTAGTATCAGAATTAGTTATAGCGCAGTGTAATTTATCTTCTGTTTGTACACTTCCAGAAGGACAAGAACATACCTTAACCTTAGTCTTAACGGTACACTTAGTTCCGTTTAAGGTATAAGTCTTAGTTGAAGTGTCAGAAGGACAATAATAATCATGTTTATCAATACATACCGTTGATGCTCCAGTTCCTTGTTTTTCCATGTAAGAAGGACACGTATACTCCTTAGTTACCTTACTACAATATTTTGGATCACTTGTTGTTTGTCCTATTCCATCACAATTATATGTTGTGGTTGTTTTCGTACAAGTTTTTTTAGATTCATCTAACTTATAATCAGAACCATATTTAGAACAACTATATTCATCGTACCATTTAGAACATACATTACCATTTTCATCATATCCTGAAGGACACGTTTTAGTTACGTTAGTTGCTTTTCTACATTTGTTTCCGTCATATAATGAATATCCTGGATATGCATCACATGAATAAGTAGGTTCTCCATTTGCTACCTTCTTAAACTTCCAATATTTGTAAACGGTTCTTGTTGTAGTACAAGTATCACAAGTAAGTTCTTTCCAAGAATCAACAAGTTCTAATTTTTCGTTTTCACCAACGTACTGTAAATTAGGTTCATCAGTGGTAAGAGTTGATTCATAAACCCATTTATATCCTTGATATACCTTATCGGCATTAATAACGTCATAGTTTTGAACTTCTATATAACTTACATCTTTTCTTTTCGTCGTTTTTACCGCACCTTTAACGTCATAACTGTTAACTTTATTAGCCGTTACTTTTTGCGTTACGGTGCTTTCGTTTGCTTTATAAGTAGTCTTTTTATAACCAGCGTCAATCGTTGAAGTTTTATAATCGGTTCTACAACTAGCATCAACAAGTTCAGTAGAACTTGAAGTAACTGGTTTAGCAGGTTTAGTATCAGTAGAAATTACGTCAGTTATTTCTTTTTTAGCTTCTGTTTGGATTACTTTAGAACCATTTTTTATACACGTATCACCAGTTAAATAATAATCACTTGGACAAACGTATTTATCAAACTTTTCCGTGCACTCATTTCTTACAAACTGATACTCATAGATGGTATCTGTTTTTTTTGTAGTGTACTTAGTTGTTGCTTTAGTAGTTATTTTCTTTGTCTTTTTAGTGGTGTTATTTACAACTTCTTTAGCACTTGTTGTTGCTACCGTTGTATCAATTAAACACTCATCATTACAAAAATCATAACATCCGTAATGTTCTATTATATAATCTTGCTTATCGGTACATGATAAATAAACCTTTATTAGGTACTCATTTTCTAACTTAGTAATTTCAACGTAAGAATCCTCTTCGCTACAATAATTACCATTAGAATCCATAAGTGGCAAAATATACTTATTATCAATCATTTCCTTTAAAGTCATCTTCTTAGAAGAATTAATGTCTTTAGGTAATCTTTCTAAAGTATAATAAGATTTTGCAACTTCTTTCATTCTGTCAATGTTATCTGCAAAAATTTGATTATTAAGTGGTTTTAAATCTGGCATTGGAAATAACCATATAAGCAAAAATATAAAAATAATAATTAAAACTAATCTTATTAATATATCCTTTATGGTTAAGCCTCTTTTTTCTTCCATCAAAACTCCCCCTTTGTTTGAATGCCATTTATACTAGCACAAAAGCACAAAAAAGTCAACATTTCTACAATCTTTTTTAATAATGCTTCTCTTCTATAATTATAATACTATAAAAATATAAAAAAAGACCTATTTAATATTAGATCTTACTTTTATGTACACAAGTGTACAACCCGGATTATAAGGATTAACATGAAAACTATCAACGTGTTTATCAGCGCTTAAAACCTTATTAGTTTCATCTTTTAAAGCACCAGTACCAAGACCGTGAATTATAATTGCTTTTTTATTATTTAATAAATAGTTATCCATTATAAATTCCTTTATCAACACTCTCGCAGAATCCCTTATTTCACCATGCAAATCAAGTGTTGGTAAACTATTTATAAAAACATCATCCATGGAAGTTTTCATGGTTACCTGTTTTGAACTTCATAGGCTTTAACCACGTTTTTTAAAAGCGAGGCAACCGTCATTGGACCTACTCCGCCGGGCACCGGAGTTATAAGAGAGGCTTTTTTGCTTACTTCTTTAAAATCAACGTCGCCACATAAAGAATCATTTTCTTTATTTATTCCAACATCAATTACAACCGCTTTATCTTTTACCATGTCCTTGGTAATTAAATTAGGATGTCCAGCTGCAACTATTAATACGTCAGCACGCTTCGTATAGTCTTTTATGTTTACGCTTTTAGAATGACAAATACTTACGGTGGCGTCATTTTGAAGTAAAAGCTGAATAAGAGGTTTACCAACCAAGTTACTTCTTCCAACAATGCAAACATCTTTGCCCTTTAAAGGCACGTTATACATTCTTAATAATTCCATAACACCAGCTGGAGTACAAGAAACCAAGCATTCATTTTCTAAAACTAAGTTACCAACGTTTTGATAAGTTAAACCATCAACGTCTTTTAAAGGGCTTATCTCATTTATTATCTTTCCTTCATCAAACCCGTTTGGAAGCGGTAGTTGAACCAAAATACCATTTACGCTTACATCTTCATTTAACCTTTTTATTTCGTTTATTACCAATTCTTCTGATATTGTTTCTGGAAGGTCTATTTTAGTAAACTTAATACCAACCATCTCACATGCCTTTTTCTTGTTTCTTACGTATATTTCACTGGCTTTATTATCACCTACCATAATAACCGCAAGTGATGGTGTTAAGCCGCACTTTTCGATTTTCTTTTTTATGTTTTTCTTAAGTTCTAGGCTAGCTGCTACGCCATCTATTATATTATTCATAATTAACCTCCGTGTAAATTGGATGTTCATCACACAACTTTTTAACCCGTTGTTTTAAATCTTCTAATACCTTTTTATTATCATAATTAGTTAAACACGCAGCAATTATTTTTCCAACTTCCTTAAAATCATTTTCATTAAACCCGCGAGTTGTCATGGCTGCGGTACCAAGCCTTATACCACTTGTTATAAAAGGAGTGGTAGGATCATACGGAATCATGTTTTTATTACAAGTCACCCCAATGCCCTCTAGTATTTCTTCAGCTTCTTTACCAGTTAAGTTAACCGATTTTTTAACATCAATTAAAATTAAATGATTATCTGTTCCGTTAGTAATTACTTTAAAACCCTCTAATTTCAAAACATCACACAAAACCTTAGCATTTTTAACCACTAATTTTTGATACTTAATAAATTCAGGTGTCATAGCTTCTTCAAAACACACTGCTTTAGCTGCTATTACGTGCATTAAAGGTCCACCTTGTATACCAGGAAAAACCGTTTTATTAACCTTTTTTATTATCTGCTCATTATTAGTTAGAATAATGCCACCTCTAGGCCCACGAAGTGTTTTATGAGTAGTTGAAGTTACAACATCAGCATACCTACATGGATTTTGATGAAGACCAGCTGCAACAATACCAGCAATATGAGCCATATCTACCATAAGATAAGCTCCACAAGCTCTTGCAATACTCTTAAACTCAGCAAAATCGATTGCTCTTGAATAAGCTGATGCACCTGCTAAAATTAATTTTGGCTTTTCTTTCATCGCAAGTTTTCTTACCTCTTCATAATTAATCTGACAAGTTTCTTTTTCTACACCATAATGAACAAACTTATAATCTTGACCAGAAAAACTAAGATTATGTCCGTGCGTAAGATGGCCACCATCATCCAAACTCATCGATAAAACCTTATCACCTTTTTTTAACAAAGCCCGGTATACGGCCATGTTAGCACTAGAACCAGAATGAGGTTGTACGTTTGCGTAGCGAACTCCAAATAGCCTAGTTGCTGCATCAATTGCGATGTTTTCTATTTCATCAACAAACTTACAACCACCGTAGTATCTTTTAGAAGGATATCCTTCGGCATACTTATTAGTTAAAATGCTTCCCTGCGCTTTAAGTACGTTTTCACTTACAAAATTCTCGGAAGCTATTAACTCTATGGTATTTTGCTGCCTTTTCTTTTCTTTTTCAATAACTTCAAAAATCTTATCAACCATCTTATCATCTCCTAAACTTTTATAAACTTCTTAAGTTTTATAGAGTATATGAACTTTCTAACCTTTTTAGCATTCATCTTTTGAATAAGTCCAATTTCATACAAATCAAGTTGCTTTTTATACCTTAACTTAAGTTCACAAGCGGATAAAACATCATCGCTTTTATAATCAACAATGGTATAAATACCGTCTTTAATAAATAATAAATCCAGTACCCCACTAGTTAATATATTACCACTTTTTACCGATTTATCATAGTACGATGCTGGGATTTCAAAATTAATGGGCATCTCTTTGTAAACTTCATCACTCAAAAGAATATCATCGTATAAATCCGAAGTTAAAAACACAAATAAATTCTCCATTTTTAATTCTTTTTTTTGATCATTAGTAATTTTACCTAATTGAACCAAATGGCTTAATTCTTCCTCAAGCTCTTTAATTCCATACTTTTTAATCGGTAATAATTCTAAAACGCGATGGTAAAGCGTTCCAAGCTGTGTGCCAGTTTCTTTTTCTTTCATAAACCTTGGAGTTTTTACATAGAAATGTTCTTCTTTTAAATCACTTACACTTACGTAAAGTGGCAAACAAACTTTGCTTTTATCATACTCATAACTAGATATCTTATTATACCAACAAGCATCAAATTGCTTTTTAGTTTTATCTTCATGTTCTAAAAATTCTTTTTCATCTATTTTTCTTTGGTCATAAACTTTTAGCATTACTTTCGATTCGGTTGCAAACGTTTTTGGAATAACCATACTAATACTTCTTAAATCCTTTAAAGAAGGATGCCTTAATAACGCTGATATTAATATGTCTAAATAATTTTTAACACCATTTAAATACAATTTAGAAACAAGTTGTTTATCTCCCATTTTTGATGCTGCTTTAGTTACTAAATTAGTTAAATTACTAGTAAATCCAGTTATTATTAGTTTTTCTTTAGCACGTGTTAAAGCAACGTATAAAACACGTAGTTCCTCAGATAGCATCTTACCTTTTTCATATTCTTTAAACGCCATTATCGGAACCGATTCATACTTTATTTTATAATCATTATCCCTTATGTTACAAACAAAACCTAAGCTATCATTTACCAAAGCATCACTTCTTACGTCTTTAAAATTAAAGTTTTTACCAGTCTCACTTAGTATTACCACCGGATATTCTAATCCTTTAGATTTATGAATGGTCGTTATTAAAACATTGTCTTTGTCCGATAAAGGATTTACGCCTTCTAATGAGCCTTTATTTAGAATAACACTTTCTAAATAATCTATAAAATCATGCAAACTATTTTTATCATTATCCTCAAACTTTACGGCATGATTTATCATTTGTGTTAAATTTTTGAACCTGGACGTTCCGCCTTTTTGTGAAGAAAGTATTTCTAAAACATTAAAGTCATTATATACTTTAGAAAGCGTATCGCTTATCAAATGATTACTAGAATAATTTCTAATGTTTAAAATTTTAAGAAAAAAGCAAGATAACTCCTTAACGGAAGATTCTTTTAAAGATTCATATAAACTTACCTTTTTATTTAAAGCACGTAAACTTGCAATATCATCTATTTTAACGTCAACCAAAGCAGAATTTAAAACACTCATTAAAGAAACGTCATCAAACGGATTATCAATCGTTTTAAGAAGATTTATAACAAGTTTAACTTCGTAGTTATCAAAATACTCCAAAGCCGACTCTAAATAAACGCTTACTTTTCTTTTTTTCAAGGCACTTGAGAAAACTTCAGCGTTTTTTAAAGACCTTAAAAGAATTACTATGTCACTAGGCTTTACTTTTCTCCATAAATTAAGTTTATTATCAAAAACCTTGTATCCAGAAGATAATAATGATTTTATTTTGTCCGCAACAATGATGGCCTCTTTTTGGGTTTTAGTAAGTTCATCTTCTTCATCTTCATTTTTTTCCATACCATCAATTATTAAAACTCCAGTATCTAAATTCTTACCCGCTTCAAACGAAGCACCTAAATAAAGCTTTTCATCACGGTTATAGTCTACCTCTCCAAACGACTTACTCATCGTGTTTTCAAAAACAAAATTACAAAAATCCAAAACTTCTTTTCTACTTCTAAAGTTTTTAGACAAATTAATCAAATTAGGGAACCCATCTTTTTTTGCTTGTTTTTTATCCTCATTAAATATTTCAGGGCAAGCACTTCTAAATCTATAAATACTTTGTTTTACATCACCAACAATAAATAAATTTTCATCATTATTAGAAATTGCGTTAAAAATAACATTTTGTAAATTATTAGTATCTTGATACTCATCAATTAAAATTTCTTTATAACGTTTTGATAGTGATTTAGCAAGTGGTGTTTTCTTTTTATCTTTAATTAATAATTCAATTACGAAATGTGCTATGTCACTAAAGGAAAAAGAATTAATAAGTCTTTTTTCTTTTAACAAACAACATTTATAATCTTTTACAACCTCAAATAAAGTTTTTACTACTTCTTTCGTTTTTCTTTGTTCGTTAAAAAACGTTTCATTATCAATAAAAGATAATTCGATATAATTTTTTCTTATGTCTTTTTTAAAATCGTCCCTTATCGTTTTATACTTAATCATTACCGCGTCATCTTTATGTCCCTTCGGCGTTCTTAAGGTATCAAACTCTATCGTATTAAGTCTTCTTTTTAAATCATCAAAGTTTTCTGCTAAAAGAAAATCCGTAATATAATTCTTTTCTTTTTTAACAATGGATAAAATCTTGTCAAAGTCTTCTGAAGAGTAATAAAGCTCTTCTATAATTTCACTATAAAGTGCTTCGTAAGACGCCATTTTATCTTTTATTTGCTTTAAAAGTAAATCCATGTAAAAAGTATTTTTTTCTTCATAATTACTAGTTGCTTTACTTATAAACTCATCTGGAAAAGGAACCGTCTCCAAAAAAGACGAAACTTTTAAAACAACATCTTTAATTAAACTAGGTGCACCAGCGTTAAACATGTCTAAGACTTCTACGTAGTTATCATACTTTTTAAAAGCATTTTTTAAAGTTTTATTTAAAACTTTATCCTTTAATACCGATTCTTCTTCATTTGATAAGATACTAAAGTCTTTTTTTATTTTTAACTTACTAAAATTAGATCTAACAACATCACCATAAAAAGCGTCCATTGTAGTTATTTTTGCTAATGGTACCAACGCCAATTCTTTTTTTAATCGTTTATCATCATTACTTTTTAAATAAGCTTCTTGTAATTTTTCTTTAATTCTTGCCTTCATTTCCTCGGCGGCAGCGTTGGTAAAAGTTACGATTAAAAGCTCACTTACACTCACCCCTTCTTCTATAAGCCTCATAACCCGCTGCGATAAAACGGCAGTTTTACCAGAACCAGCAGCAGCACTAACAATTATTTTACCTCCGCGCTTTTCAATCGCGTTTTTTTGATCCCGGGTCCAACTAGGCATCTTTATCACCTTCTAACATCATTAAAACCTCGCTATTTTTAAAATTAACCGGCTTTCTTTTCTTTGATATTTTTTCGTCAAATTTACATATAGAAGAATACTTACAATAAGCACAAGAATCAACTCTTCCACCGATTGGGTTTGCGTTAATTTGACCATTTATAATTTGGTTTGCAAAATCTTTTATAATGCTTTTTGCCTTACCAAAAATTAACTCTAAAGATTTATCATCAAATAAATACTCTTCATTTATCTTACCCCGCGTAGTAACCGATATAAAATCACCCATTTGGTCTTCGTTTAAAGCGTTTAAAACATCTTTATCACCATTAATAAGCCCATTCATCTTTAGTCTATCATCAATTGACTTGTTTTTTTCTTGAATAGACATCTTACGTGATGATACACACTCCTTAATACCCGCTGGATAATAAAGAACAGCAGATGGTTTAAGCTCTTTTTTAGTAATATTATTTTTACTTTCTTTTATCGCCAAAAGATATAAAAGCATTTGAAGATTAAGCCCCATTAAAATATCATCCAAGCGAAACTTTTTATCACCAGTTTTATAATCTATTATTCTATAATAATATTTATTTTCATCCTCAAAAACATCTATCCTATCCGCTATACCAGATATACTTACCTTTTTGTTATCATCAAAGTCTATTACAACTGGTTTTATTATGTTATTATCATCTATTTTAAATTCAAAATACTTTGGCTTAAAAAGACTTATATTTGTTTCTTTTAAAATGTTTTTTATTATTAACACCAAATTAAAACCTAATTTATCTAAAACGTACCTAACCGTTTCATCAGTAATTTCGTTTTCAGCTAAATACTCATTTTTATACTTGGTAACAAAATCAATGATGTTTTCATCGTTTACTTGATCAAAATCATTTTTTATTATTTTTTCAAGAATAAAGTGTACGAAAGTACCTATTTTTCGGCTGTCAAAAACATATTTTTCCTTT
Source organism: uncultured bacterium (assembly GCA_949288335.1). Taxonomy (GTDB): domain Bacteria; phylum Bacillota_I; class Bacilli_A; order RF39; family UBA660; genus Aphodocola. The sequence goes on from CASEJU010000047.1 coordinate 23,049, forward strand.
ATTTTAAGCTTAAGAGCACGTTCGCAAAAATGTGAAAAATTACATTTTGCATAAGTCTCGATTTGACTAGGGCTTAAAAGTATTTCTTTACCATAAAGCATAAAAGCAGTATCCTTTGAAATCGTATAATTTAAATCGTTTTTATTTGATTCATTAATCTTGTTAAAAGTATCATCATCATAAGGCATTATTTTATCATCTGATAAGTTAAGTGCATAATTAATTCTCATTAAATTTTTATTATACAAAATATCATTAGTTACTTCTTTTAAGGTTAATTCATTTAAATAAGAAGAAGGCATCTTAAGTTTTAAGTCCAATCCTAACTTATGATTAGTTATGGTAACATTATTATTCTTTACTAATCGATTAAAATAAAATTGTTCATTTTTTTCGTGTGAACTTAAAAGACTAATTAAAGAATCTTCAGAAAAATCATATTCATCAAGCAAACCCGTTACATTAAACCTTTTTGGTATAACGTCATTTTGAGCACCAATTATATACACGTATTTTTTATCAAAAACAAAAGCATCTTTTAAAGAGGATACAAAAATAGCATCACTCATTAAAATCATTTTAGAATCCTCAAAAGAAACATCTTTAAGAATGTTTAAAATGTCCTGCAAACTGGTTTTTTCATCCGAATAATCATTTATATAATCAAGCGTGTTAATTAATTTTATAGCCCCTTCATAATCCTCGCTAAAAAGCTTTTCAATTATTCCTTCTTCACTTAAATACGTATAAATTATTTTTAAAATTTCAGTTGCAGAACGTTCTTTTACCAAGTTTTCTAATAAATATTTAACCGGAGTAAAAACGCTTTGCCTTGCTTCGTTTAACTTTTCTAAATCTAGCAAATCAACTTCACTTAACTTCTTTTTATCAGCGTTTGGATTATGGGTAAAAACCTTGTAAAAATCTTCGTCTTCTAAATTCCAACTATAAACATAATTATCTATTTTATCAACCATTACCGAAGATAAATCAATAAGACCTAGCTTTAATAAAGAAACAAAGTTTTTAGAACTAAAATCTCCCTTTAAAATCATGCAAAAAAGTTTAACAAAACGACTAGTTAATACGCCCGTTACCTTACTTTTATTAAAAGGATGATTAAGTAAAGTATCAAAATATGGGTAATAATCTTCTAAGGAGTTAGTTACTATTAAAAAGTCACTATACCGTGCTCCTTTTATTATTTTTTTAGAAATATCATTACTTATAAAGCAAACCTCATCTGACACGTCATTTAAAACTTTATAGTTTACTTCGTTTTTTTGATTATCTTTAGTTGTTTCATTTATTTTTAAACCAAGCTTATTTAGTTCATCAATGGTATTTTTATTTTCTCCACCCAAAAACAAAGAAACTTCTTTTTCTTCATCCATTTTTTTTATTATGGGATATATAACATCATCCATGTCACAAACGTTTAAAATTAAATAATCATCATCAAATGATGCATTTTCCAATACGTAAGAATACAAAAGCCACTCGTTTATAAGCAAATGATCATCAAGTTTTTTTTCGTATTCTTTATATATTAATGATAAGTCATTTATCTTATTGGAAGACTTTAATTTATAAGTTTTAAAATCTTTATATGTGCTTATTAAATCTTTTACTATTGATAAATCGTTTTTATATAGCGCTAAACCATTACTAACAGTCTTTAACGCATCATACATAATTACATAATTTTCTTCTTTTGTTATAAGACGTTTATTACCATCGTAACAATTTAATAAAAAATTCTTAAGGGTAAACATATTAAATGATTTATTTAAGAATTTTCTTTTATAATAAACTTCGTACTTAGAAGGTATTATAACCGTTAAATCATCTAATTCCAAAACGTCTTTAATTGATACCAGCTTAATCATACATAACACCTTCTTCTAAATAACATTATAACAAAATATAAAAAGAAAAAGAACCAATATGTAGTTCCCTTTAACTTAATTTACTTATTTTTTTACTTAATTTCTTTTTTGAGCCAGGAGATAAATCATAAGTTTTTTTAAAAGCATTAGCATAACTATCATACAATCCTGATTGATACGTAGCTTGACTTTTTTCATCTAAGAAAGAGAAAACATCTTCATCAATACCATCACAAAATTTGTTATAATAATTTCTTACAACGCTTTCTTTCTTACCAAATCCATTACCCTCAGCTTCATATGCATCCTTTACCGCTTTAACTAATAAAGTATACTTTATAGATGAGTTTAACCTATTTTTGATAAACTCATCAATTTGATTTCCACCACGACTTACCCTATCAACTTCGTTTTGCAAAGCTTGATTATAATCATCATAATATTTTTTTATTTCTGAATATATAAAGGAAATAAACCAATTATCCTCATCTATTTTTCTTCTTTGTTCATTTTTTAAAAGATATAATCTTACCTTAGAAGCATACTTATGAATTTTATTAAAATCACCGCGAGGGCAATTAAGTAAATCTAAAAATACCTTGGTGTATACTAAAACATAATCATCAAATCTTTTTAGTTTATCTTGTATTAGGATTAACTTATCATTACCTTTTTGTGTGCTAATCTTTTCTTTTTCTTTAGTTTGCTTAATAAAATCTAAATGATCATTAACTTGTTTTTCATCGTAAATAACTTTTGAAACACTTAAAGCATCAAAATCAAAAAGTGCTGCTAAAGAAGCTAAATAATTATTATTAGCATCTAAAAGCATCTTCTTTTTATTATAATTTTTACCATGCTCTCCATTAATTCCAACAACTTCGTTATATTTATTTTTATAACCTTCAATTTCATTAATAACTTTCTTATAAGTCATTTTATCACCTCAATTTTAAAGACCTATACATAATATTCCACGTCTTGGGATATTATTATATCACGTTTTTTTAATTTTTGTTAAAAAAATAAAATTAAAATAAAAAGAGCCATTTTAGGCTCCTTAATAATTATTTATCTTCGTTAATTTTTGCTTGCGCAGCAGCAAGTCTTGCTATAGGCACTCTAAATGGTGAGCAAGATACATAATCAAGACCAATTTTATGACAAAACTCAACAGATGAAGGATCTCCACCATGTTCACCACAAATACCAACGTGTAAGTTTGGATTAACAGGTTTACCTAACTTAATAGCAGTTTCCATTAACTTACCAACACCAACTTGGTCTAGCTTTGCAAATGGATCGTTTTCGAAAATCTTATTATCATAATAAGACTCTAAGAACTTACCAGCATCATCCCTTGAGAATCCATAAGTCATTTGCGTTAAGTCGTTGGTTCCAAAGCAGAAGAAGTCAGCTTCTTTAGCTATTTCATCAGCGGTTAAAGCAGCCCTTGGGATTTCAATCATAGTACCAACTTCGTATTCTAAAGGGGTACCTGATGCTTTAATTTCAGCATCAGCAGTTTCTACTACTATGTTCTTAACGAATTTTAATTCTTTTACTTCACAAATAAGTGGAATCATAATTTCAGGTTTAATATCCCAATCTGGATGTTTTTTCTTTACGTTTATTGCAGCACGAATAACAGCCTTAGTTTGCATTCTAGCTATTTCTGGATAAGTAACCGCAAGACGGCATCCACGGTGTCCCATCATTGGGTTAAACTCATGAAGTGAATCAATTAAAATTTTGATTTCTTCAACCGTTTTACCTTGAGCATCAGCAAGCTTTTTAATATCAGCTTCTTCGGTTGGAACAAACTCATGTAAAGGTGGATCCAAGAATCTAATTGTTACTGGATATCCTTGTAAAGCTTCGTATAGTGCTTCAAAGTCATTTTGTTGATATGGTAAGATTTTTTCAAGTGCTGCTTCCCTTTGTTCTACCGTATCAGAACAAATCATTTCTCTAAACGCAGCAATTCTATCTTCCTCGAAGAACATGTGCTCAGTACGGCAAAGTCCTATACCTTCAGCACCTAATTCACGAGCCTTAATAGCGTCTGCTGGAGTATCAGCGTTCGTTCTTACCTTTAACGTTCTATATTTATCAGCCCAGTTCATAACACGTTCAAACTCTCCTTTGATAGTTGCATCAACGGTTGGAATTTGACCATCATAAATGTTACCAGTTGAACCATCGATTGAGATGTAATCTCCTTCGTGATAAGTTTTACCAGCTAAGGTAAACTTTTTGTTTTCTTCGTCCATTGCGATGTCTCCGCAACCAGAAACACAGCAAGTACCCATACCACGAGCAACAACTGCAGCATGGCTTGTCATACCACCACGAACGGTTAAAATACCTTGAGAAGCTTTCATACCAGTAATGTCTTCTGGAGATGTTTCAAGTCTAACTAAAACAACTTTTTCTCCTTTAGCATCCCATTCTACAGCATCTTCTGCGGTAAACACGATCTTACCACATGCTGCACCTGGAGATGCACCAAGTCCCTTACCTACTGGAGTGCTTTCTTTTAATACCTTTGCATCAAATTGTGGGTGAAGTAAAGTATCTAAGTTACGAGGATCAATCATTGCAACAGCCTCTTTTTCGGTACGCATTCCTTCATCTACTAAATCACAAGCAATCTTTAAAGCTGCTTGAGCAGTTCTTTTACCGTTTCTAGTTTGTAACATGTATAACTTACCATGTTCAACGGTAAATTCCATATCTTGCATATCTCTATAATGGTTTTCTAGGGTTTTGCAAACTTCTTTAAATTGTTTAAATGCTTCTGGGAATTTTTCTTCCATTTCAGCAATATGCATAGGTGTTCTAACACCTGCAACAACGTCTTCACCTTGTGCGTTAGTTAAGAATTCACCAAACAAACCTTTTTCACCAGTCGCAGGATCACGTGTAAACGCAACACCAGTACCGCAATCATCACCCATGTTACCAAACGCCATGGCTTGAACGTTAACGGCAGTACCCCATGAATATGGAATATCATTATCCCTTCTATAAACGTTAGCTCTTGGGTTATCCCATGATCTAAATACGGCTTTAACTGCTCCCATTAATTGTTCTTTAGGATCATCTGGGAAATCAGTACCAACCTTTTGTTTATATTCTGCTTTAAATTGGTTAGCTAATTCCTTTAAATCATCAGCGTCAAGCTCAACGTCTTGAGTAACGCCTTTCTTTTCTTTCATAGCATCAATAAGTTGTTCAAAATATTTTTTACCAACTTCCATAACTACGTCTGAATACATTTGAATAAATCTTCTGTAGCAATCCCAAGCCCAACGTGGATTATTAGACTTTTCAGCAATAACGTTAACTACGTCTTCGTTTAAACCTAAGTTTAAAATAGTATCCATCATACCTGGCATAGATGCTCTAGCACCAGATCTTACAGAAACTAAAAGTGGGTTTTCTTTGTCACCAAACTTCTTTCCAGTAATCTCTTCCATCTTACCGATGTACTCATTAATTTGAGCTTGGATTTCATCATTGATTTCTTTTCCGTCTTCATAGTACTGAGTACATGCTTCCGTAGTTATTGTGAAACCTTGTGGAACCGGAAGACCAATATTGGTCATTTCTGCTAAGTTAGCACCTTTTCCACCAAGAAGGTTTCTCATATCAGCGTTTCCTTCTTTAAAAAGGTAAACCCATTTTTTCATTTATATTCCTCCTTCTTTAGTCAATACAAGCCTATTATAGCACAAAAAAAATAGCACTTACAACAGTAATTGCTATGTTTTTCCAACAATTTACAATGATTTTTTACTTTATTTGCATAACTATTTAATTCTTCTTACTCCTTGGATGACAGTTTAAATATACGCTTCTTAATCTTTCGTTTGAAACATGCGTATAAACCTGTGTTGACTCAAGTGATTCATGCCCCAAAAGTTCTTGAACGGTTCTAATACTACAACCTTCATTTAATAAGTGTGTTGCAAAAGAATGCCTTAGCATGTGTGGTGAAACATGCTTTTTTAAAGCCGCCTTTTTAACTATACCATCTATTATTTTTTCTACCCCGCGAGTAGTTATTTTTTTACCGTGCTCATTTATTATTAAATACTCACTAGAGGTATGATGCTTTTGTAAAAGCTTTTTTCTACCATCATTTAAAAATAAGTTTATTGCATTTAAGCAATAATCACCAAAAGGATCTATTCTTTCTTTGTTTCCCTTACCTAATATTTTAATTTCTTTCCTATAAAAATCTATATCACTTAATTTTATGTTAACAAGTTCTGATACCCGAACTCCAGTTGCGTACAAAACCTCTAATATAACTTTGTTTCTTTGACCCAAGGAAGTATTTAAATCAGGAATATTAAAAATAACTTCTAGTTCTTCTACTCCTAAATACTTAGGTAATTTACGTTCTTTTTTAGGTGTTGAAACATATTTAAACGGATTGGTTTTAATTAGATCATTATTAAACAAATATTTATAAAAACTCCTAAGGGATGATAATTTTCTAGCAATAGAATTTCTTGATAATTTTTTATTATATAACTCCATTAAATATCCCTTTATAAAATCATGGTCAACGGTTAAATAATTAAAATTCTTTTTATCTAAATAATCTTTAAATTCTAATATATCTATCTCATAATTTTTGGTGGTGTTTAAAGAATAGTTTTTTTCATTATTTAAATAATCTAAAAATTCATTTATCATGCTTTTCATATTTATCACCAACCCAATTATAACATAAAAAGATGACTACATTTTCATGTCTTCATCTTTTATAGGAAAGTTAGCATCAGAATAAGTGGTATTATTATCCATTTCATCTAGTTCGTACTGAAGATGTGATAACTTAAAATTCTTTTCTTCTAGTAATTCTGTTAACCCGGACTTAATATGATTACTAATATCAATACTATTTATTTTGTTTTTGCAATCCTCTATTTCATTTATTAAAGATATTATTTCTTCTAATAGCGAACTTCTTTTTTCTAATATCATTTTATCTTTTTTACTTATGTCACCTTTAAGCATTTCTCTTGTTGTTTTAAGTTCATTTTCATAAAACAATAGATAATTATTACAACTTGTTGCTGCACCATAATCGGTAGCATTCGAAATAGTATTATGATTATTTTCCATTCTTTTATTTGCATAACCATGTTTAATTAAACTATCTACAACCTTACTTTCCAAAAACTTCCTTGATTCATCATCATCATTTAATTTTAAAGTCATCCAATATGATCTTTCGTAAGTTTTTTCATCACTTAAAATTTTACGTTTTTTAGTTATTCTTAAGAGTTCATTTATTAATTTTTCTTTCTTAAAAATATCATTGTTAATGGTTTCTAATACAAAGTATACATTTTCAGAATCAAGCATAACTAATTTTTCAAACGTATCATTTTTTAAATTACTATTATATTTTTTAGTTTGGTACAAAAGTATTCTTAGTTGCTCCATTTTTGTTATTCTGCCTGTTTCACTTACCTTTTTATTTTTGTTTTCTTCATATTTATCATCGAATAAACTGCACAAAAATTTTGCAAACTCAAGCTTTTCTTTTGGAGGATTTTCAAACTCTTCCTTTTTAATCATTAAACCAGCATCTTTTATTGCGTTATATAAATCTTTTTCGTAGCAAAAAAGCAAATCACTTTTATCGGAGTATTTAATAGGAATTTTTTCTTTAGCCGTTTTGGTTGAACTCATAAAAAAATGCATTTTATTTAAAACATCTTTATCTATATGTACTTTTTCATTTTTTGAAATGTTATAACTCATAATTTTTTTTAACGTTTCTTCATCTATTATTGAAGTTAAGTAACCAGAATTTGATTTACCTTCATAAGTTGTATACTTTAAAATGGATCGTAAAGAACCATAATATAACGGTATATTAGACCCGTTATATTCCGCGAACAAATAATACTTTTTATTAAAATTTTCTAAATACCATCTTTTTTCTTTCATAAAACACCTACTAATTAAATGATATCACACATGTTTTCGTTTGTATACAACAAATTATTCTATTACTCTTTTATTATACATGAAAAAAGAATATTAATTTTCATCATATTCTTCTTCGTATTCTTTTATAAACTCATTTAAATTTTCTTCCATCTCATCTATAACCGCATTCATGTTAAGATCTTTGTTTTTTCTTTCTATCATCTTTGCATAATTTATTAGACTTTTTCCATCACTTACCGTTTTAAATAACTTTTTAAAAGCAAACGCCAAGTTTCTTCTTGACTCTATCGTTTGTGATAGTTTTTTTCCTAGTACCTTAATATTATCATCATCCGTTGCAATAGAAGCAATGTATAAATTATCATCATCTAAATTATACAAAGCACGTTTAGCATCATACGTATCTATCATTTTTAATATTGGCTTATCTTTAACATAAGTTTCATATAAATAAGCAAAAAACTCATACTTTTTTTCATTAACAAAAGACGTTGGTGTGTTTAATAACACGTTTTGGAAGTCAAAATAACTCATTTTTACTTTACATATTAAATCAAAAAGCTCTTTTGGTTCCACGTATAAAACATCAATATCATCTTCAAAAATAACGTTCATTATTGGTGTGTAATCATTATCAGTTATAAAAAACCTGCGCCCTAGTGATTCGTTACTTTCAAAGTCGGCTCCGTATCCTAATTCTTCTTTTATAAAAGATTTAACATTTGAAGGTAAATTATTAAATAAATCAACAAAATTAGTAGAATTACTGGTATACATATCAAGTTGTTTTAAATTTAATGAAGCGATTGGAAATTCATGCTCATGCCCATATTTATTAGTGCCTTTAAAATAAAGTGTATATTTTTTATTTGCCATTAACATCACTCCTATTCTGTGATAATAATACCACTTTTAAACAAGTAAAGTCAATTTAAAAAAGACTAATAAAACATGTTATATTAGTCTATTCTTCCTAAATACAAATAATTTATTGGTAACGTAATTATACATAAACATAATTAAAGAGCCAAGTATTTTAGCTTTCATGTTTCCAATTTCAAAATCATTAATTAATATTGATAAAACAAGCGAATCAAGTGGAAAACCTATTACTCTTACTATTATAAAATTAGTAAGTTGCTGTAACTTTCTTCTTTTTGTAATTGGTCTTGCTTTAAATATACTTTGGTCCCAAACGTATAAAACCGAAAAAGAAATAACGTAAGAAAAAAGGTTTGCAACCAAATAATTACCATCCGTTATTAAATCAACTATAAAAAAAACCAAATATAAAATACCCGTGCAAACAAGTGATACAAAACAGTATTTTATAAACTCTTCATTTTTATCATAAAACTTTTCTAGTTTTGATCTTTTTTTAAATATTTTTTTAAATATATTTTTTTCCTTCTTAAAAATATTCATAATTACTTCCTTTTTAAACTAACAAAATTATAGCACAAAAAAAGAACGTAGACAATTATTTTATGTGTCCATATTCTAATTACATATATTTCTTTTTTTGATTCATCTATCATGTATACAAGCCTGTTGCTGAACATTAATACGTCTTGAATACATTTTATACTTTAAACTAAGCTTTTCATATGAAGGAGGGTAAAAAAATGGGTCTTCTTTTATTTTACACAAAAGATTATTAACTGTTTTAAGCAGTTTACTTCTTTCAATTAGTTTTTTATCTTTTAGCGTAAGTTTTGTAAACTTTATATTATACATTATTCTTGCCAATCCTTAAGATCATATGTTTTTGCGTTTTCCCAGTTAGTTTCTTCATATGCTTTTTTCTAGGCTTTCTACATATCTAAATATACTATAAAGTATAATGTTTCTTGTATACTATTTCAGTCTTTTTCTGATATTATTACCACATTATCTTACTTGGTATTAACTATTTTAACCGGGTTATAAAATGCGTTAACATCACTTACTATGCCATAAAGATTTGCTCTTGCATCTGTTATTTTATATTCTTTCATAAGTATCACCACTTTCTACAAATATTATGGCGTACCTTAAAATGTACGTCAACATAAAAAGAAAAAGAAGCTTATCTTGCTTCTACTATTAACTTAATTGCAGTTCTTTCCTCGCCTTCAATTACTATGTCCGTAAAGGCTGGGATGCAAACTAAATTTTTACCAGATGGAGCAACAAAACCTCTTGCTATTGCAATTGCTTTAATTGCTTGGTTTAAGGCACCTGCTCCTATTGCTTGTATCTCAACAGAACCTTTTTCTCTAAATACGTTAGCTAGTGCTCCTGCTACGCTAGATGGATTTGACTTTGATGAAACTTTAAGTGTTTCCATGAATTTTTCCTCCTTAATATTTTAGTCATTATAAATATATTAAAAAAGGAAGAAAATATTCTTTTTACTGATTAAACATATCAATAACTTCAGAAAGATGGGTTATTTCAGGATAGTCACTACCTTCTAGTTCTTTTACAAACTTAATTCCAATACCAAGTTTTTTTTGCCACTCTTTTATGTTACCGGAATAATCATCTATTAGTATTGCAGCAGACGCGTTAACAACCTCTGTTTTTGGTATTTCCTTTGGAACAGAAACGATTGTTACTTGTGGTAAGTTTTTATGTAAATACTTTATTTTTTCTACCATTTCATTAGTTGAGTTAATATGCGTTAAGATGTACACATTAAATTTTTTAGATGCACAGATCTTTTTTATTTCATTTATACTATCATTAATCGGTTCTGTTTCTTCTATTAGTTTTTTCCAATCAAGCTCTCTAAAAAAAGCCATTACTTTTTCTTGATCTTTTAAATCAATTCCTCTTTTATTTAACTCCTCATATGATTTCGTCATGGTATCTAATATTACACCATCAAAGTCTATGTATAATTGTTTCATTTTCTATCTCCTTCCATTTCGGTAATAACGTAAACTCTAGTACTTCTTTTCTTACCGGGTGACTAAATGATAATTTATATGCATAAAGTCTTATTTGTTCATTATTCTTGCTGCCATATAACTGATCACCATATAACGGATATCCTAAATATTTAAATTGTAATCTTATTTGGTGGTGACGACCCGTTATTAAGTTTATTTTAACAATGGTTTTATCCTTATAATACCCCACTACTTCATAAGTAAGTTTTGATAATTTAGCTTCTTTAAAATGTTCATCCACAACTTTACTCTTCCCCGTTTTAGAATCTTTATATAAATAATTTACTAACTCACCAGTTTTATTTTTTAATATACCATCAAGTACCGCAACATAAGTTTTATTAAACCTATGATTTTTAATTTCCTCGTTTAGTCTTTTCGCAGCTTTAGAAGTACGTGCAAAAACCATTATACCACCGACTGGTCTATCTAGTCTGTGGACAAGACCTATATAAACGTTACCGGGCTTATTATACTTTTCTTTAACATACTTCTTAACCATGGTAAGTAAATCAATATCCCCAGTAATATCACCTTGTGATAAAACGTTTACTGGTTTTTCAACAACTATTATTTGGTTATCTTCATATAGCACGTTTAGCTTATTCATCTTCCCATAAACCATAAATACCACACGGTAAAACAAGCATGCTACCAGTCATTGGTAGTCCTACTTCACCTGATGATATTTTTCCTTTACGTTTTTTATTTACTGTTAAACTTAAAATGTTTTCAAGTACTTTAGAAGACATTCCTGTTGTATATGAATTTATTAAGAAGAATAATGGGTTATCGCTTAATACTTCTTCACATAATTTTACTAAATCATACAAGTTATCTTCTATGTTCCAAACCTCGCCATTAGCACCTCTTCCATATGATGGAGGATCCATAATAATAGCATCATACTTATTACCACGTCTTATTTCCCTTTTAACGAATTTTATAACGTCATCTACGATAAATCTAACGTATCTATCGGTTAAATTAGATGATGTTATGTTTTCTTTTGCCCAAGTGACCATTCCTTTTGATGAGTCTACGTGAACAACGTCTGCCCCGGCATATGCGCATGCTACCGTTGCCCCACCGGTATACGCAAATAAGTTAAGGACTTTTATTTTTCTATTAGCATTTTTTATTTTATCAATCATAAAGTCCCAATTAACAGCTTGCTCCGGAAACAAACCAGTATGTTTAAAACCCATTTGTTTAATGTTAAAAGTTAAGTTTTTATACTTTACTTGCCAAGACTCTTTAATATCTTTTAAATTTTCCCAGTGCCCTCCACCTTTATTACTTCTAAAGTATTTGGCATTAGCACTCTTCCATAATTTTGGATAATTTTTTTCTTTCCATACTATTTGCGGATCTGGTCTATCTAAAACATAATTTCCCCAACGTTCTAATTTTCTGCCATCAGCCATATCTAATATCTCATAGTCTTTCCAGCCATTTGCAATTCTCAAGATAACCACCTCTAAAATTAATTTTATCATTATTAGATGAATTTTAAAAGAATTATAAATAAAAAAAACAAGATGTTATTTATCTTGTTTTACATCTTAATTTTTTAATTTTTCTATTTCATCTATAGATAATCCTGTAGATGATGAAATAATTTTTTTATCAATACCTTCTTTAAGTAAATTCCTTGCAATTTCTTTTTGTTTGTTTAAAGCACCTTCTTTAAGGCCTTCTTCTTTTCCTTCTTTTAATCCATCTGCCTTTCCTTCGGCATGACCCTCATTCCATCCTTCTTTTATCGC
>CASEJU010000048.1 GCA_949288335.1 uncultured bacterium
TAAGGAGTAATAAAATGATAGCAATAAGACGAAGGACTTTTATTATAAAAGTTCTTTTCTTCATTTCTATCCCTCCTTTCTTTCTCAAGATTGGAGGACGACACTCACATCAAATGTTCCTGCTAGAATTATATAATAAATGTATTCATAAAACAAGCGAATAAGAAATGCTTTTAATAAAATTTCAAGAACGGATGTTATAATTTAAATAGTGATTGCTTCTTATATTAAATTGTTAGCGAGTTGTAGATAACTTTTACTATAGCACCAAATTGATTGTTATTCGAACTAGTAATAGTTCGTTTTTTAATTGATTTAAGTAGAAAATTTGAAAAATATCCATACATAATTAAAAACCTTATGTTTTTTAATACTTGCATGTTATAATAAAACCAAGGAATGATTGTTATGAATTTATATATTGTACTATTTGATGTGGATAAAAATATTGCTTTGTTTAAAAATAATGATGATTATAATTTACCATGCTGTAAAACCATGGATGACAAAAACAATGAACTTACCCTTTGTGAATATTTAAAAAAAGAATTTGGACTTAATGCTAAAGAAGAAGATTTTAAATTAGAAATAAATGATGACAATAATTTATATTACCTTTGTTATGAACCATATTTTTTAAATGAGTTTAAACGTAACCTTGATAAAATAACATGGATAAAAGAAGATGTTTTAAAAGACGTATTAACTAATTTAAACACTAAAAACTCTAATAAACTAATACAAGTACTAACAAAAATATTAAGATCTAATTTTTCTTTTTCTAAAAGTGAAAGAAAGTTTTTAATAGATAAAATGAAGGAAGCTAAAGAAAGTAATGATACGTTATTATATAATTATTATTCTGAAATAGCTAAAAGTAAAATCCTTAATAAGGATAACCTTGATGAGATTAATAAACGTTACGGGGAACAATTTAAGATAAGAAAAACGCAAGAAGAAAAAAGGATAAAAGAAATTGAACGTCAAAATTACATTAATAAATTAAAAGAAACTGATTTAATAGATTTAACCGAAGAAGAAGCAAAATTAATTGGAAGATATGACGAATGGGATGAAATAATGACTGATTTTTTTAAAGGTCACTATTTAATCCCCGTTAATCCAAAAGGAAACAACATGTTTTTGTTTGATGCAGAAATGAAATTACAAGGAAAAACTGATATTACGCCAAACGTGTTATTCCAATTAGTAATTAAATACCATGATTGTACATATGAAGAAGCTAAAGAAGATTTAGAAAATTTATTAAAAGAAAAAAATAAGCACTAATTACAAGTGCCTATTTTTTCTTTTTAATTTCATTTACAATGCTTTCTATATTTTCGTTAGTCAAAGTCTTTCCTTCAAAACTTTTTAAAACTTCAACTGGTAAAGCAAAAATAATTGTGTTTGATTTATCACCAGAAATATCACTTAAAGTTGATAACGTTCTTAAGTGCATAGCTCCAGGTGTTGATGCCATAAGTGATGCTGCTTTAGCTAAATTTTCTGATGCCTCAACTTCTCCAGCTGCTTTGGTTATAACGGCTACTTTTTCCCTTTCGGCTTCCGCAGCACGAGCAATTACCCTTTTCATCTCTTCTGGTAAAGCAATATCTTTTAGCTCTACGTTTTCAACTTTTATTCCCCAAGGATCAGTTGCTTTATCAATTATGCTACATATTTGATCAGATATTTTCTCTCTTTCGCTTAAAAGTTCATCAAGGGATACCGAACCAACCGCATTACGCATCGTTGTTTGTGCAAGTTGTCCTACCGCATAATAAAAGTTTTCAACCTCTAACACCGCTTTAGATGCATCAAATACCTTATAATAGATAACCGCATTAATTCTAACCGATACGTTATCTTTAGTTATTGCGTCTTGCTCTGGTACGTCTACTGCTTTTGTTCTTATATCAACCTTTCTATAACTTTGAAAAATAGGTAAAACAATGTTCCATCCTGGATTCATTATTTTAGTAAACTTACCAAAGGTAAACTTTACTCCTCTTTCAAACTGATCAATTTGCTTAATTGATACTAATATAACTACTACTAATATAATTAATAAAATTATTATAAAACTCACTATTCATCATCCTTTCTTAATATCTTATTACTGTTCTTTATATTTAGAAGCAAATAAATCCGTTTCTTCTTTATTTACATCACCTACCTCAAAATCTATTTTAGGAAGTTCATCCTTACTAGGTAAATTAAAATAATCTAAAAACTTATCAGTAGTTTTATAAAGCATTGGTTTACCCGGAAGTTCACTTCTACCAGCAACATCAACCAAACCTTTAAAAAGTAATTTTCTTACCATGTCCCTTGATGATACTCCTCTTATTTCATCTATTTGTCCTACCGTAATAGAATCATTATAAGCTATTATGGCTAATACTTCTAAAGCGGACTGAGATAGCGTACTAGAAACAACTTTATCAACTAATAATTCATAATACATTTTGTGTTCTTCTTTTGTAGCTAATTTATATTTATTTCCTAAATAAACTAGCTTTAATCCTCTTTTTTCATCTTCTAACAACCTTTTATATTCACTAATCAAGGAAAGTGCATCTTCTTTAGAAACATCTAGAATTTTTTGCACGTCTTCAAGTGATAGACCATCTTCTCCGGTTACAAAAAGCAAACCTTCTAATACTCCTATTTTCATTTTATACACCTTCTTTTAAAGAAATAATTATCTGGTTAAAGTTCTCATCTTGTCTTAGTTCAATTTCGTTTTTTTTGACCATCTCTAATATTGATAGAAAACTTACAATTACCTCTTCTTTAGTCTCAACTTCAAATAATTCTTCAAAGTTTATTCTCTTTTTAATTTTCAATATATCTTTTATTTTATTAACACGCTCACTAACCGATAGTTCTTTTTTCGTTATTTTAGTAGCCATTGGTTTATCTAGTTTCTTTTTTTGTATCAATAAGTTAAAAGCCTCAACCAAATCACAAACGTCTAAATCATCTTTTTTATCCTCTTCTTTGGCATAATAACTTAGGTTTTCTGCTTCCTTGGTAAAAACTGATTTTCTTGTTAACTCTAGTTCCTTAAACAAAGTAGTTACTTCTTTATACTTTTTATACGCTAATAATCGTTGTATTAAAACTTCCCTTGGGTCTTCCTCATAATCATCTTCTTCATTCAAGTCGTTTTGCTTAGGAAGTAACATCTTTGATTTCATTTCAATAAGTTCAGATGCCATTACTAAATACTCACTTGCAATGGATAAATTAAGTTCTTTCATTTCATGTATATAATTTAAGTATTGCTTAGTTATTTGTTCTATTTTAATATCATATATATCTATGTTCTGCTCTTTAATTAGGTGTAATAAAAGATCTAATGGACCATCAAAGTTTTCTATTGTTACTTTATAATGCATTTTTTTGCCACCGTAATTTTATTAAGCAACCAATCATAAACATTAGTAGATTTATCATTAAACGACTTAACTTTTTTTCTTCCATTAATAACATTTAATCACCTAATTTCATTTATAATTATAACATAATTCGGCATTATTTTAAATAAGTATGATATAATTAGTTATGGTGATTAACTTGAAAAAATTTAACATGATAGATGAAGGATTCACTTGTGAAAAATGCGAAAAAAAAGTTTCTAAACTAAACTATACCGCAAGAGATCATTGCCCTTACTGTTTATATTCCAAACACGTTGATGTTAATCCTGGAGATAGAAAAAATGATTGTAAAGGACTATTAAAACCAATTGATATAGAAAAATTTAAAAACACCTATAAAATAATTTATAAGTGCCAAAAGTGTGGAACAATTCATAAGAACGTCATGGCAAATGATGATGATATGAACGTTATAATCGAAATATCAAAAAAGGCCTAGAATTAAAATTTTCTAGGTCTTTTTATAAAACTAACGCTGGCAGTAAAATCATCGCCATTCTCAACGTAATGTTCCTTTATATCACAATCTACTACCCTTTTTTCAACTTCTTCTCTTAAACTATACATTCTTGATAACAAATCACAATCATTTACCTTACCTTCTGCACCAACAACTGATAAAGTATTATTTATAAGTGATTGTTCTAGTAGACAATTTAATTTTGGATCATTAATGTCAAATAGAAAACCAGTTGTTTTAGTTTTGTCCAAATTCATTTATATTACCCACCTTTCCATTTGTATTTTTACTCCATAAACCTACGTTTATTATATACTACTTTTTAAACGGGGTAATATTAATATTACTATTATTCTCCTTCCTTGTCAATACCCAAATTTTTCATTTCACTAGTATCAACGTTATTAATTGCTTCGAATCTTTTAGCTATCTTATCAGTTGTGATATGAATGTCGTTAGCATCACGACTTACCGCTTCTATGCTACGAGATAATTTATCCCATCTTTCTTTATATCTTTTAAAATCAATTGATAATTTATTTAATTCTTCATGAATAACAGAAGTATATTTGTCTTTTTCAATGTTTTTAATAACAAGTTCTATGGTTGTTAAAGTACTCATTAATGTGGTTGGAGATGCTATCCAAACCCTTTTTTTATAAGCGTACTCTATTATATCTGGATGATATGCATTAAGTTCTGCAAATATCGCCTCAGCTGGTAAAAACATTATTGCCTGATCACTTGTTATACCTTTTATAATATACTTACTTGCAATAGCATCAATATGTTTTTTTACGTCTTGCTTAAACTGTTTTTCGGCATCTTTTCTTTCTATTATAGGAGCTTTTTTGTCAATCATTAACCTATAATTATCAAGCGGAAACTTTGAATCAATTGCAATTGTACCTAACGGCTCTGGTGCAAACAAAACCGAATCCGCAATAACTCCAGTTGAAAACATATACTGCATTTTATACACCTTATCATTATTTTCACCAAACACACTAACTAAAATATGCTTTAAATTTACTTCGCCATATATACCCCTTGTTTTTTTGTCAGTTAAAATTGATTCTAGTGACACAATATCCGTAGATAAACTATCTATTTTCTTTTGGGCTTCATCTATTTTGGATAACCTTTCTAAAACGGACGTAAAAGTCTTATTAGTTTTTTCGAAATTTACATCTAACCTCTCATTAACATGATCATTTATTAAATTAAGCTTTCTTTCTATTCTATCATTTAATTTTTCAAAATCATTATTTAAATTATTACTAACACCTGATTTAAATTCACCTAGTTCCTTTATCATGCTAGTTTCTAACTTACCTAATCTTTCAGTTATATTACTTTCATTAATATTTTTTGTTATAGAAAATATTACTAATATTACTATTAAAACAAGTAATCCTATTATTATATACTCCATTTTTTGTTCCTCCATACTATATAATTATACAGCATAATTTGGATAAATAAAAACATTTTAATTACATTACTTTAATTTTTCTATTTCGTTTTTTCATAAATTTACTATTTTTACATGCTGCATCATCATATCATGTTAATGACTTCATTTTTTTCTAACATTTTTTTCCCTTTCTACATAAAGCATACTAACACATTAAAAAACTATTGCAAATTACAAAAATAGATATTTTTGAAAATTTTTTTAAATCCTTTTTAACTAAAATATACTATTCGTGCAAATTTTATTTTTTTATAAAATCAATATCATCGCATATT
Organism: uncultured bacterium; assembly: GCA_949288335.1. Taxonomy (GTDB): domain Bacteria; phylum Bacillota_I; class Bacilli_A; order RF39; family UBA660; genus Aphodocola. Next base: position 5,662 of record CASEJU010000048.1, read on the forward strand.
AAATTATCACAATATTTTATATACTTTTCATACTCCTTTTTTGTTTTAACGGTCCAACCTAATATTATTTTTTTATTTTTCTTTTTATCCACATAGCTATTAGGCAGTGCTTTTACATCATAAGAGACAAAATCAACCTTTAATAAAATATCAAATATAAGAGTTTTAGATATGTTTTTCTTTATATTATTTATATCATACCTGTCTTTAAAATCGCTAGCTAAAACACCTATAACGTATTTTCTTTTATGCTTTTTAAACCAAAGAAGTGAAAATGGATTAGAACTTTGTATAGCAAATAAACCATTGTAATTATCCAGCATTTCTGATAACTTCTGTTCTAGTTTCCTTCCTTTTTTTCCTGTTTTAATTTCTATTAATAAACCTACTTTTCCATTTACTAATTTTAAAACATCACTAAAAAGTGGTATTTTACAATTTGTATCAAATAAATTATAATCCAATAATTCTTCGTAAGTAAGATCATCAACCATTTTATTAACACCACATACTCTTTTTAAGTTAGCATCATGAAAAACAATTATCTTATCATCTTTGGTTAATCTAACGTCTAATTCTATCGTATAACCATATCTTACAGCTTTTGAAAAAGAAAGCATACTATTTTCAGGAATACCCTTGTTTATATTATGATAACCACGATGCGCTATCAATACATTTTTTAAGAACATAATAAAACCCCTATATTATTTTATTAAATTATCCCATTCTTGTTTATTAAAACCCACTAAAACTTTGTTATTTAAAACTAAAATAGGTCTTTTAACAATCATACCATTAGAAGCTAAAACATCAAGTTTCTCATCATAACTCATTTTACCTAACTTATCTTTTAATCCTAAAAAGCGATATAAAAGCCCGCTAGTATTAAAAAACTTATTTATATCCTTGCCTGATAATTTAACAAAATTATCTAATTCATCCCTATTAGGATTATTACTCTTAATATCTCTTAACACATACTTAATATTATTGCTTTTAAGAAATTTTTCCGCTTTCATGCACGTAGAACACTTTTGGTAACATAAAAATACACCCACTATTTTCCCTCCTTAAATAATTTTTTAATCCTGCATATAATTTTCTAATTAATTAAAAATTTTATATTAATTTAAAATCAATTTAACAAAGCAATAAATATAACACCTAACACTATATTTTTAAAAGAAGTTATCAAACTTCTTTTAAAAATATAAATATAAAAATTATAACTAATAAAAATATTGATATTCCAAGTAGCACAAATAAAATCTTAGTGGTTTTATCTAGTTTTGACTTTAGTTTGATAACTGACAAATCCAAGTATTCAGTGCGTTGAAGTAACTCCTCATTTTTTTTATTAATTTCATTTAAGTTTAAAATTTCCGTTTTATCTGTTACCTTTTTATTCATAATTTATACTCCTAACACAATTAAAATAATAACATAGTTAATATTTTTTTTAAAGCATTTTTAATTATTCTGCAGTTATTTTTATTTTATTTTTTGGTGGAAAAGGTATTTTATTCCAATTATCATCAAACCTATTTGGATCACCTTTTATTACAATTTCTTCTACTGAATTTATTTCACAAAAAATATCTTTGCAATACCCTTGACTTAAATAATAACTAGGATTAGTGTCATATTCTTCCTGAGTTATATAAGCACCATTAACTTTAGTAAATAAGCAATTACTATGGGTACCATGACCACAACTAGAACCATTATTTATATGACGCTGAAAAGCCCTTGGTTGAATGGTTTTAACGTTTTTACCAATTGTAATTTTCTTTAATGTTGCGGAACCTCCAATAGAAACTTCAAAAAAATTAGATAATATAATAGTAACGTTATCACCTATTTCAATTTCTTTAATCTTTGCTTTAAAAGGTGCGTTTGACTGGTAATAATTCTTGGATGAAGTTATCCTTGCACTATTAAAAATCAATTTATCAATGGTTGCACCAAGAAATAAATTTCCTCCTATATAATTGACTTCTTTTCCGATTTCCAAAGTTCCAATTTTATTAGCAGAAAAAGCTTGCCAGTTAAGCTGTCCGGATTCAATTTTAAAATAATCTATACTTGATCCACTAAACGTTGACTCACCAACATTCATATAACCGGCATTACCTAATACAAGTTTTTTTATGTGTGAATTTTGAAATTTTGATTTTTCTATAGTACCAGAATCTACTCTTACAATATTAATCGTTGAGTTACTAAAATTAGCCGAAATATTAACATTTTTTGTTACGATTAAAGCATCTATATTAATACCAGAAAAATCAGTACAATCACTACTTGATGATTGACAA
>CASEJU010000049.1 GCA_949288335.1 uncultured bacterium
ATTATAAAAGAAGTTGGAAGCGTAGGATATAGCATTCAAATATCAACGTTTCACTCTTTTGGACTTAGAATAATAAAAGAAAATCATGATCTTTTAGGTTATGATAGAAATTTTACTATTTTAGATAGTGATGATTCTCTTACCGTTATTAAAAAAATATTAAAAGATTTAAACATTGACTCTAAAATGTGTAATCCTAAATTTATAAAAAACAGAATTAGTTCTTGTAAAAATGAGATGATAACTCCGGATAAGTATAAAGCTTTTGTTAATGATGAGGTAAGCGATATTATTTATAAAGTTTATAAGAAGTATCAAGAAACACTTTTAAGAAATAACTCTTTGGATTTTGATGATTTACTTGTTAAACCTATTGAACTATTTAGCAATCACCCGGATGTGTTAGCTAGTTATCAAGAAATGTTTAAATACATATTTATAGATGAGTATCAAGATACTAATGAAGCTCAGTATATATTATCTAAAATGATAAGTGCAAAGTATAAAAATATTTGTGTTGTGGGCGATGACGCGCAATCAATCTATTCATGGAGGGGTGCAAACTTTAAAAACATCTTAAATTTTGAAAAGGATTATAAAGATGCTAAGGTAATATTACTTGAACAGAATTACCGCTCTACGAAAACGATTTTAAATGCTGCGAACAGTGTAATTAAAAATAACGTACAAAAAAAAGATAAGAATCTATGGACTGAAAATGAAGATGGAGAAAAAATAAAGTATGTAAGGGCACTTGATGAAAAGGATGAGGCTTCTTTTGTTGTTAAAGAAATAAAGAATTTAAAAAATGATGGCGTAAGTTTAGATGACATAGCGGTGCTTTATAGAACTAACGCACAATCAAGAACGATAGAAGAAGGTTTTTTAAACAGTAATATACCATACAAAATAGTTGGAGCATATGCTTTCTATTCAAGACGAGAAATTAAGGATTTGCTTGCGTATTTAAAGCTTATTTATAACCCGAAGGACGATGTTTCTTTAACCCGCGTTATAAATTATCCAAAAAGGGGAATCGGGCCTAAAACGATTGATAATTTAAGTATGGATGCCGTATTAAATGATACTTCTATGTTTGATGTTATAAAAACTGGTAAAGAGCTTTTGTTTAAAAACATGATTTTAGAAATGAAAGAAAAAAGCGAAGAGCTATCTTTAACGGAAACGATTGACATGGTTTTAGAAAAGTCTGGCATTAAAAGTGATTTAGCCTCAGAGCACACGCTAGAGGCAGACATAAGGCTAGAAAACCTAGAGGAGTTTAAATCTATTAGTAAAACGTTTGAAGAAGAAAGTGGTATTGCATCACTTGAAGACTTTTTAAATGAGGTAAGTTTGGTAAGTGATGTTAATGATGAGAAAAATGATAACACCCCAAAAGTTACCTTAATGACGATTCACTCGGTTAAGGGCCTTGAATTTAGCTACGTATTTGTAATTGGTATGGAAGAAAATGTTTTCCCACATGTTAACTCTTTAGAAGAAGGATCACTAGAAGAAGAGCGGAGGTTATGCTATGTTGCAATAACTCGTGCGAAAAAGAAACTTTATTTAGTAAATGCTTTAAGAAGAATGCTTTTTGGTAGGACAAGTGTTAACATGCCAAGTAGGTTTATTGGCGAAATAGATAAAAAATACATTGATATGCCAGAGAAAAAAGAAAGCGTAATTGACGGTCTTAAGATTGATAAATCCAAAATGTTTAACGAGGATAATGGTTTAAAACCTGGTGATAACGTTGTTCATGATACTTATGGAGAAGGTGTTGTTGTAAACGTTGATAAATCTATTGCAACGATTGCCTTTAAAGGGCAAGGTATTAAAAAATTAATGAAAAATCATAAGAGTATAAAGAAGGTGTAATAATGCAAAGACTTCAAAAGATAATAGCAGAATCAGGATACACATCAAGAAGAAAAGCAGAAGAATTAATTAAAAATAAAAAAGTTTACGTAAATGGTCAGTTGGTAACCGAACTTGGCACCAAAGCATCGTTTGGTGATGAAATATTAGTAGAGGGTAATTTAATTGAGTATCAAGAAAAAGTTTATTACATTTTTAATAAGCCAAGAGGCGTTGTAACGACAACCAAAGATGATAAGGGACGTAAAACGGTTTTAGACTTTTTTGATGACGAAGAAAAAAGAATATATCCAATAGGAAGGCTTGATTATGATACAACGGGATTACTTCTTTTAACTAATGATGGTTTTTTTGCTAATCTTATGATGCATCCAAAAAACAAGATAGAAAAGTCTTACATCGCAAAAATAAAAGGAGTTTTAGATAAAGAGGACGTAAGAACTTTAAAAGAAGGCGTTAGGCTTGATAATAAACTTATATATCCAGACCGGGTAAAAATTAAAAAAATAAATAAAAAAAATAACACTACCCTAATTAACATAGTGCTTCATGATGGGATAAATCACGAGGTTAAAAGATTAATTGAAAAAATAGGTTATGAAGTTATCAAATTAAAAAGAGAATCTTTTGGTTTTTTAACACTTGGTAATTTAAAAGTTGGTGAAAAAAGGAAATTGTCTATTAAGGACGTTAAAAGATTAATAAATTTAGCACAAAAAAAGTAAAGAGCCATCTTTACTTTTCTTCTTCTTTAACTTCTCTTATAGCGCTGGTTGGACATCCTTCCATGGCACTAATGGCGTTTTCTTTAACTTCTTCATCAAGTATTTCTTTATCGGTAGCTTCTGCATAACCATCATCTTTTATTTCGAATACTTCATCACATATACTTGCACAAGCACCACATCCGATGCATGAATCTTTATCAACTTTAAATTTCATATAATACCTCCATTAAGTTAATTATATAACAAGTCTTTAAAAAATCAATAATACTTTTAAAAAAAATTAAAATATGGTATTATTAATGTATGGAAAATAGGAGGTGTTTTTATGCAATCTAGAATGGATAAATATGAATTAAGTAAAGAAAAAAAGTATGAACGTTCTAAGAAAAACACCAAGTTATATGATGAAGTATATGATGATATGTATCGTGATACGACGTATCAAAACATGGAAGTAATTGATTCTGCAAAGGAAATTAACATAGCAAAGCTAAAAGACATGCTAGATGATAAGTATGATACCAGGCAATACCGTACATTAAGAAATTATTCAATTGAAGATATTGATACTTATGATAATCCTTTATTTGATAAGAAAAGACAAAAAGTTCATGATATAAATGAAGTTTTAAATGAGGCTAAAAGCAAAAGGGCTTTTATAGAAGAAGCAAGGGAAAAACAAAAGTACATGGAGTTTACTGAAAGTAGGAGAAGTAAGTATGACAAGCGATATGATGAAATGGAAAAAGAAGAACAAGAATTAGAGGAACTAATTAATACCATGGCAATACCAAAACAAGATAATGAAACAAAAGATGCTTTAGACGTGTTAGAAGATCTTAAGGGCTCGGATAATACGATAGTTACTAATCCAATCGAAGCGTCTTTTGATGTTACTAATACCAAGGTTCCTGAAAAAACTAGTACGGAAGAGATAAAAAATGATTTGGAAAAAACCTTAATAAAGGCTGATAAAAACTTTTATACGGATTCTAATATGTTTACCAAAAATGATTTTGAAGATTTTAGTACGCTTACCAAACAACTTAAAAGAAGTAGTAGAACAAAAATCGCTTTTATTGTACTGGCAATATTAATAATACTTGGTGTATGTGCTTATTTTGTTATTACTAAATTTATTATGAAATAAACGAAGATATTATATCTTTGTTTTTTCATATAATTATTATGTGATATTATGGGTAAAATAAAAATGTTATTTAAAAATACTTACGTTTTAATTTTTTTATTTGTCGTTATCTTTAGTTTTATATCGCTAACTATTTTAAATAAAAAAGCAATGCCAGCGATAATGAGTTATGCAAGTGTTCAAACTAAAAGGCTAGGAATAGAAGTGCTTAAAACTACTGGAGTAGTAGACGTAATAAAGTTGGTCGATGAAGACGAGTTGTTTGAAATAACAAAAAATAATAACGGTGAAATAGAAACAATTGATTTTAATACTAAGATTATTAATAAAATAATGGTTGAAATTGCAAAGAACGTAAGGCAAAGATTAAAAGAAGTAGAGCAAGGAAAAAATTTGCCGGAGGAAATGTATGATAACATGCTTGATCCTTCTTTAAAGAACGGAATAATATATGAAGTGCCAATGGGAGTTGCTTTTGATAACGCTTTTTTGTCAAACATGGGACCTAAAGTACCAGTTAAAATAAAATATTCTGGGAACGTTGGATTAGATGTTAAAACACGGGTTAGTGAATATGGTATAAATAGTGCGTTAATTGAGGTGTACGTTTATATTGAAGTTACCCAAAGAACAATTTTACCTTTTCAATCTAAAGATGTTAAGTTAACGAGTGAGATACCTGTTGTTATTAAGGTTATTAAAGGTTCCGTTCCTAATTATCTGGCGGGAACTAATGGTTCTTATAGTTTGCCAATTAATTAAAATTTGTGTTATAATTTTTTAAGATACGGAGGTTATGATGGAAAAGATAACGTTAGAAGAAAACTCGTATGAAATAATTAAAGATTACAAAAATGGATATAATAAAGAGGAACTAGAAAATAAATACACAGATTATTTTAAAGAGTTTGATTATATAGTTGGTGATTGGGCTTACGGAAAGCTAAGACTAAAAGGTTTTTATGATAAAGTAAATAAGAATTGTAAAGAATTTAACAACATTGATAATTTAGATAAGTATTTAAAGGAAAATTGTGCTTTTGATTGCTCATATTTTGTTGCAAAAAGAAAGTAAGTATGTTAAAATAAGGTATATAGAATAAAAGAGGTGTTTATATGGTAACTACAAGTAGCATTGGAAGTGGAAAAAAAGTTAACGTAGGTCAAAGTTTTGCTAGTGGTATGTCAGCTTTGCAGACGAATCAAAAGGAAAAGTTTGTTATTGTTGATGAAAGTGGTACTAATAAGGATGCAGAGCGCTTATCTTTGTTTAAGTTAAAAGACACGGATAAGACTTACATAGTATATACTTTTAACGAAGTTGATGAAAATGACATGATTAAGTTATACGTTGCCATATTAAACGATAAGGATGGCGTATATTCATTAGAAAATATAACTGATAATGATGAGTGGACTAAGGTTAAAGACGCAATGAGAAAGATTGCTAAAGACGGACAGCAAATCTTAAATGGTAACGAAGGATAGTAAGTAGGAGGATGGTATTATGACTAAAGAAGAACAGTTAGCAGCCATAAAAGATGGAAAAAGTGTACTAACAACAACTGATGGTAATATTGAAGTACAGCAAACACCGATAGAAAAAGATAATAAAAAAGAGGAAGTAGTAGCTCCAGTTCAAGAAGAAAGTAAAGAAGTTACCGCTGAAGTTCCAAAAGAGGAACCAGAAGCAACTACAACTTCTGAAGATAGTTCAAAGTTAAAACCAGACGTTAAGATTGGTGCTGATTTACCATCAATAGAAGTTCCGGTTGATCCTGTTCCTACTTCTTCTAGTGAAATAGATGTTACACCAGCTCCTGAAGTTCCATTTACGATAAACGTTGATGGTATAAACGTTGGTAATAATGCTGATACAACTATTCCAGAAGTAACTGCTCCAGCGTATGAACAACCTGTTCAAACCAATAATTTTTCGTTCGGAGGACTATCTAATGATACTTCTTTAGATAATTTTAGTGGAATGTCGAATGCAGCTGAAAACACAACATCTAGTAGTGAGTTATTTAGTAGTGTATATGATTCTGTTGCAAACGACACAAAAACCATTGCAGCGGTAGTTACTGAACAAGACGAAGTTGATGCAAAAAGTGCTAACATGCATGCATATGAAAGGTTATATGATGCTGGTCCAGGAAAACAGATAAGTATTTTAAGAAATTTCTCGGCTGAAGCAGCAAAGTGGATTAGAGCTGCTGATAAAAGTGGTTTTGTAAGTGGTGAAATGCATGATATAGCAAAAAATATATTGAGGCAATACGAGGGACTTCAAACAGAACAAGGTGAGTTTACTGATGATAACAAGATTATTCCTTTCCAATCAAATTATAATGACCAACCTGTAAATCAGTTTGATAATTTCTCTGAAATGAATAATGGAAAGATAATTCAATACCCTCAAAATGGTAATGATATGGGTAGTAATGGTAATTCGTTTGCTGCTTAATAAAAAGTATTGTATTTGTTAATAATAAAGGTATACAAAAAGTATATCTTTTTTAATTTTTAATATTTAAAATTAACAAAAATTACCATGAAAAAAATTGTATGAAATGACAATATTTTCACATTCTATTAGTGTACAGGAGGTGAAAACACATGAAATCAAGTAACAATAAATTAGTTGCTCCACAAGCTAAACAAGCTATAGAACAAATGAAATACGAAATCGCTAACGAATTCGGTGTTAACTTAGGTGCTGACGCTACTGCAAGAGCTAATGGTTCTGTTGGTGGTGAAATTACAAAGCGTTTAGTAAAAATGGGTGAATCTCAATTAGGTGGTTCTTACAACGTTCAAAAGTAATTAATAACATATAGATTATAGTCTTGATGGCATTATCATCAAGGCTTTTATTTTTTTACCATAGTTTTACTTTTACGGTCTTTTTTCTTTTAAATGTTATCTTTTTGTTGTATAATTAATGCGAGGAGTGTGATTATTTTGAAAGTATTATCTGTTAATGCTGGTTCTTCTTCACTTAAGTTTCAGTTATATGAAATGCCGGAGGAAAAGGTATTAATTTCTGGTCTTATGGAAAGAATAGGTGTAGGGGATAGTTTTTACACGATAAAGGTTAATGGTGAAAAAATAAAAAAAGAAAAAGTGTTAAATAACCATGAAGAAGCTTTTGAGACTTTGGTTCAAGAGTTAAAAGATAATGGTGTAGTAGAATCTTTGGATGAGATAAAAGGAATTGGTCACCGGGTAGTTCAAGGCGGAGATTATTTTGATAAATCGGTTGTTATAGATGATGAAGTATTATCTAAAATAGATGAAATGTCTTTACTTGCACCACTTCATAATCCAGCAGCTATAGTTGGAATTAAAGCTGCTAAAGACGTATTTTCTGGTGCTATACAAACGGCGGTGTTTGACACTGCTTTTCATCAAACGATGCCAAAAGAAAATTATTTATATGCATTGCCAATGTCTTGGTATACCGATTACAAAGTAAGAAGATATGGTATGCATGGAACTTCTCATAAGTTTGTTTCTCAAAGAATGAACCAAATATTAGGAAAAGAAAATACAAAACTAATAGTTTGTCACATAGGAAATGGGGCTTCTATTTCTGCCGTTGTAAATGGTAAGTGCTTAAATACAAGTATGGGATTAACTCCAAACGCAGGTCTTATAATGGGGACAAGATGTGGTGATATAGATGCTAGTATAATACCTTATATAATGGAAAAAACTGGCATGAGTGCAAAAGATATTGATAATGTTATAAATAAAGAAAGTGGTCTTCTTGCAATTAGTAGAAAATCAAGTGATTCAAGGGACATAGAAAATGGTATTGCCCAAGGAGACGAAAATTGTATTTTGGCTCAAAAAATGTACGTTAGAAGAATAGTGGATTATATTGCAAAGTACTACGTTGAAATGAAAGGATGCGACGCCATTTGCTTTACTGCGGGTATTGGAGAAAAAGCAATTGATACAAGACGTGACATAATAAACGAACTTGGTGTTCTTGGCATTTATTTAGATGAGGAAGCTAATAACGTTAAAAGTGAGGAACGGATGATTTCAACTGATGATTCTAAGGTGCAATGCTGGATTATTCCAACTGATGAAGAGCTTATGATTGCAAGAGATACGCTAGCTTTAATAAAGTAAGGAATCATAAATGAATAAAAAAATATTAGAATTAATAAAAAAATATAAACGAATAATACTTGCAAGGCACGTTGGAGCAGATCCGGACGCACTTGGGGCAACGTTTGCACTAAAGGAAATAATATTAGATAATTTTCCCGAAAAAGAAGTGTATGTTGCTGGGGCTCCGGTTTCCAAATTTAAGTTCTTTGGAACCCACGATAAGATAACGGATGAAATGTATGAGGACGCACTTTTAATAGCACTTGATATACCTGATATTAAACGGCTTGATGGAGTAGATTATGATAAGTTTAAGGAATCTATAAAAATTGATCATCATCCAGAAATTGATAAATATTCCGATGTTCAAATAATAGATATTGATGCATCGAGCACTTGTGAACTTATTGCAAATTGGTGTTATGATTGTAATTTGAAGATGCCAAAACATGCTGCTGAAAGTATTTTCATGGGAATAATCGCTGATACAAACAGGTTTTTATTTGGGGCTAATAAACCAGAAACGTATAAGATAGTTTTGGATTTAGTAGAAAAAGAGAAAGTAAAACCTAATGAGTTATATGAAATTTTGTATAAAAGAAACATCTCTGAAGTTAGGTTAGAAGGTTTTGTTTCACTTAATATGAAAGTAACAAAAAATGGTCTTGGTTATGTTAAGATAACGGATAAAGATTTAAAAGATTATGGTGTTGATTCTGCTAGTGTTGGTAGTATTATGAATAACTATAATTTTATTCATGGTCTTATTTGTTGGGTAGTGTTTAGTGAGGATAAGAAAAACGATGTTATAAGGACTTCCGCAAGAAGTAGAGGAGTAAAAATAAATAAGTTATTTGAACAGTATAATGGCGGAGGGCACGTGTATGCATGCGGAGCAAAACTAAAAAGTTTTAGTGAAGCTGATGAAATAATTGATAAGTTAGATAAGCTATGTATGGAATACAAAGAAGATGAATAAAAATGAGAATTTTAAAAAGGAGTAATTTAGTATGGAAGAAAAAAGTAGTAAAAAAAATGGTATTGGTGTTGTTATAGGTATAATTATTGGTGTTGTTGTTTTGGGGATAATAGTATTAGCAGTTGTATTTTTAATTTCTGCTAGAAACGTTAATTCTACGATATCAAACGCACGGGTAGAATCTTTTGTTAGTACTTATAGAATGCTTGAAAGACAAGTTAAGACAAAAGCGGTTAATGATATTGATCCAACTTGTGATGGTGATTGTTCGTTACTTTATGATTATGATGATGAGGACGTTGATTTTGAGGTAACTGATATGGGAACTTATTATAAATTAGAATTTGACGTAGATGATGATAAGTATCGTAACTTTAAGTTTACTGATGAGGCATGTTCTGTTTTACAAAACGCCGTATGTAACGAAAATGAAATATCTGGTCGTGTTAATAAAGAAAATTAGGCGTAAAAGCCTTTTTTTGTATAATAAAATGTGCTATTATTTAGTTAGTTTACTAAGGAGTATTTATGAGGGAAATATTAGAGTTAACGAGTGTTAAAATGACGCCTCCAAAGCCATATGGGGTATTTCATTTGACGTTTTTCATAATTGGAATGATAGTTTGCGTTCATTTTGCAAAAAAGTTAAGTAAAATAAGTGATAAACAAAATAAGATTTTCCTGTTTTTTATTGGTTTATTTTTACTTATAATAGAAATCTACAAACAGTTATTTTACTTTTATGTTGTTAATAACGGACATTATGACTGGTCTTTGTTTCCGTTTCAGTTGTGTGACGTACCAATGTTTTTATGTTTAATTGCTCCTTTTGTTAAAAACAAAAAGATAGAAGAGGCAATGTATAATTTTATGGTTTCTTATAATTTGCTCGGTGGGTTTATTACTTTTTTAGAACCTAGTAGTTTATGTAGGCCATATTTAACGATGACTCTGCACGGTTTTTTATGGCACATGATATTAGTTTTTATTGGTCTTTACTTAGCGTTTTCAAACCGTTGTTTGAAAAGTAAAAGAGATTTTTTAACATCCGTTCGGGTTTATGGCTTTTTATGTGTTATAGCTCTTTTGCTTAACACGCTATTAAGGAATGTTAGTATGGGTGATTTAAACGCGTTTTACCTAGGTCCTACGATAAGTCCGGTAGTGATATTTTCTGATATTTCAGCTAGGTTTGGTTGGTTCATTAACATGATTATTTTTGTTCTTGTTATGACGCTAGGAGCCTATTTTGTTTATTTATTACTTTATAACAAAGAGAAAATAAAACTATTTGTTAAAGGAAAGGTTAGTGTTGGATTAAAAAATGAAAGTTAATGGAAAAAACTTGGATATAGGTGAACTTACTAAAGAAGTATATAATGATAAGAACATGATAAAAATGCTTGGTAATGGAATCTATTTAAGTGATAATCAAATAGAGGTTTTAAAAAGGTATAACATTGATTATAAAAACTTTAATTCCTTACAAAGTCTTATATTTAAAATAGAAGAAGTATTAAATGAAGAAGTAGTTAAAGAGGATTTAGAGGAAGTATCAAGGAGTTTAGCAGAATTAAATTATTATAATAATACTAATAAGTGATGGTGATGATATGCAAAAAACTAACTTAAAAAATATTTTTAATGAAATGGTAGAAATAAAAATAGTTGATAGTGAAAGCGAAGCTGATTTTATAACCCATAGCGGAACTTTCCACGCGGATGAGGTAATGGCTAGTGTTATCTTATTAAATAAATTTGGCTCTATGAAAATATATCGTACCAATAAGGTTACAAAGGAAGATGCTTTTATTTATGACGTTGGTTTTGGAGAATTTGATCATCACGGTATAGACTTTAATGAAACCCGTGATAATGGTATAAAGTATGCTTCATGTGGTCTTGTTTGGAGAAGGTTTGAAAATGATATAGTAAATAAACTTAACGTGGAAGATAAAGAAGCCTTTGTTCAAACGATTGATAAAAACTTAATAATGGACATAGACCGTGATGATAATGGACAATCATTGAAAAACGAACCAGAAGTAAAATCACAAACCATTCCAAGTTTAATAGCAAGTTTTAATCCTGCTTGGAATGACTTAACAAGCGAAAATGAAAGATTTTTAAAAGCGGTAGATTTTGCTAACACTATTTTTAATAACATGATTGAAAAGATGGTTGCTAAAGAAAAAGCAAGAAAAATAGTAGAAGAAAAAATAGAAGAAAGTAATGATGGTATCTTAATTCTTGATTGTTATATGCCATGGAAGGATATTGTTTTATCTTCGCAAAATCCTAAGGCAAAAGATATATTATACGCGGTATTTCCTTCTAAAAGAGGTGGATATAACGTTGTTGCAACCCCTGTTTTACCTGGAAGTTTTGATGTAAAAAAACCTTTTCCTTCTTCTTGGGCCGGAAAGGAAAATAATGAGTTGCAAACCATAAGTGGTGTAAAAACGATAACGTTTTGTCATAAAAATTTGTTTATATGTGCTTGTGATACTTATGAAGATGCCATTAAGATAGCAAAAATATCAAAAAAGGATTAAAAAATAATTTTTTTAACCTTTTGTAGTAATTTAACTGATTTTTAAGATATATATATAGGTGTTTAATCAAGATATTTTGTATATTGTATAATTTTTTGCTATAATCGTATTATATAAATAGTTAAAAGAGGTGATGATATGCTTCGTAATCAAGATGTATTATTTAAAGATTTAAATATTAGTGATTTTAAAGTAACGGAAGAAACTAGAAAAAAAACAATTGGAAATCCTAATTTACCCGTTAGGTGGCGAATGGGCATGTTTAGAACTGATGAAGAAAAAAGAAATTATATAGTTAAAAGCCTAAAAAGAAAACTTCCGTAATTTTAATAAATTTGCAATTTATATTTAACTTTGTTATAATACAAGCGAATTAGAAATTTAATTTTCAAAGAAAAATCGTAGGTGATAATATATGAAGATAAGTGATGTAGAGCTCTCTTGCGTTGCGGTAAGAAGAAGTCAGTATCCAACTGATGGTAAACCTGAGTTTTTACTTATAGGAAGAAGTAACGTAGGTAAATCAAGTTTTACAAATTCGATAATGGAACGTAAGGATTTAGCTAGAATCTCAAGTAAACCAGGAAAAACAGAAACAATAAATTTTTATAAAATAAACAATGATTTTTATTTGGTTGATGTTCCAGGATACGGGTATGCATCAAAGGGAAAAGAAGCTCAAAAGAAGTTTGGAATGATGATAGAAGAGTATTTATCCGAAAGAAAGGAGCTAAATCAGGTGTTTATGTTAATTGATTTTAGACATAAACCAACCGAGGATGATCTTTTGATGTATAACTTTTTAAAGTTTCATGGTGTAAAAGTAACTTTAATTGCAACTAAGGTTGATAAAATAGGCGTAACCCAAAGAGAAAAATATAAAAAGCAAATTACGGATAACATTGATTTAGCAATCGGAGATGAACTTGTTTTGTTTTCTGCTAAAACAAAGTTGGGTAAAAAAGAAATACAAAGCATGATAGAAAAAGAAGTTTATGGTGATAAGACTTTTTAAACTTCTTTTTTTATGATATAATTGGTGCGAAAAAGAGGTGATGAAAATGAAGTTACCAACCATTGCACTTGTTGGAAGGCCAAACGTAGGTAAGTCTACTATTTTTAATAGACTAGTAGGAAGAAAACAAGCGATTATAGAAGATACTCCTGGTGTAACAAGGGATCGAATTTATGGAATGGGTACTTATTTTGATTATAAATTTAACGTTATTGATACCGGTGGTATAGACATAGGGGAAGATACCTTTAATAAGGAAATAAAAATGCAAGCAGAACTTGCAATAGATGAATCTGACGTAGTTGTTTTTGTCGTTGATGGGAAAGAAGGAATAACGGCAAATGATTTAGCGGTTAGGGATATTTTAAGGCGTAGTAATAAAAAAATAGTTGTTGCGATTAATAAAATCGACAATAAAAAAGCGATGGATAACATATATGATTTTTACGAGCTAGGATTTGATTATTACATTCCAATATCTGGTTCTCATAACATGGGAATGGATGATTTAATGGATGAGGTAACCAGTGGTTTTAGTAAGGTATCCGAAGATGAGTACGCAAGTGACGTAATTAAGTTTTGCGTAATAGGTCGTCCTAACGTGGGCAAATCCTCTTTGGTTAACGCAATATTAAACGAAGAAAGGGTAATAGTAAGTGATGTTGCAGGAACAACCCGTGATTCGGTTGATACAGAATTTAATTATGAGAAAAGACCTTTTGTTGTAATTGATACCGCTGGTATGAGAAAAAAAGGAAAGATTTATGAACAAATAGAAAAATACAGTCTTTTAAGAAGCATGAAAGCAATTGATAGAAGTGATGTTTGTCTTGTTGTAATAAATGCTGAAGAAGGTGTTATTGAGCATGATAAACACATTGCAAGTTATGCTTTAGAAGCTGGTAAAGCAATTATTTTAGTGGTTAATAAATGGGATACCGTAGATGATAAGGATCTAGGAATAAAAGAATTTACTAATAAGTTAAGAGCTGAGTTTCAGTTTTTAAGTTACGTACCAATTGTATTTTTATCAGCTAAAACTAAAAAGCGTATCCATACTCTTATGCCAAAGGTAATTAAGGTGTTTGATAACGCGCATAAAGAAGTTAAAACAAGCGTGCTTAATGATTGCATCGTTGATGCGGTATCGCTAAAAGCTCCGCCATCATACAAGGGTAAAAGACTTAAAATATACTTTACCGCACAAACCGGAATTACTCCTCCAAAGTTTACTTTCCACGTTAATAATAAGGGCTTAGTTCATTTTTCTTACGAAAGATACTTAGAAAACAAAATAAGAGAAAACTTTGATTTTGAGGGTACACCAATTGTGTTCCAATTCAAAAATAGAAATGAATAATTATGAAAACGGTAGTTTTTAAGAAAATTAATGGTATTTATAAAATTCCTATGTATGTAAGATTTCGTGCTGGAAAAAGAAAATATTTTTTCGAATACGAAGGGAAATTATTTGATAGAGAAATAATTACTAATGATAAAGAGTTAAAACAAGTATCTTTACTTACTGCTGCTTTAAACATAAAAGATAAAAAAGAAAGACTATCATACGCATATGATAAGGCATGTGATTTATTAGATGAAGACTTTTTTGGTAAAAACCTTTGTGAATTTAGAAATGGAAAATGTATAAATGATAGAAAATATAATAAATTAGGTGGCGGTTGTTGTTGCGATAGTTTGCATCATGAATATATGTGCCCTCATCTTTCAAAAAAAGGATGTACGATAAGGTGTTTGGCATGTAAATTACACGTTTGTAATACTTTGAAGAAAAAAGGTTACTACTATCACATAAAGGATATTTACCTATTGAGGTATTTGTTTAATAAAAAGCAAAAAATAATGATTTATAATGACTTTTTTATGACCAAGGAAGAAGTTTTAAAAGACATTGTTAGAAATAGCATTATATTATGGTCTTTTACTAATAAAAGACGATTTATAAAGTATAATTTAAATAAAAATAATAAGAGTTAGGTTTTTTCTCTTATTTTTTAATGCTTTAAGCATAATTTATTAACCATTGGTTTATAATTTCATATATTATTTTAGGAGTGATAATCAAATGGGAATAACCG
>CASEJU010000050.1 GCA_949288335.1 uncultured bacterium
CTATGGAAAAATAGATAATTATTATAAAACAGTAAATATTTATAAATTCTCTAAAGAATATTTAGTAAATTATTACTTACCATTTTTAAGGGCATACATTGAAGCATATGGAAAAAATGATTATTATGAACTTGTTTTAAAAGTTATTTCAAGTATTTCAAAATCAGGCCTTAAAGCTTATAAGTTAAATAATGAACCATGGTACGAAATAGATGATTGTCAAGATTATGATATAGCAACAGTACTTTTTTCAAAAGAAGAAGAGAAAATAAAACTATATCAAAAAAGATTTGGTGGATATTGGAGATTTGAGAGTTTAAAAGATTACTGTTACCTTGTTAATCCATATTTTCCAAATAACTTAATGCTAGAGAAAATAAAATATTATTTTTCAAATTTAATTACTCAATACCCATCAACCATGAACATTGAGTGTAATTGTATATCTAGATTTTTTAATGTCAGTGAAAACAAAATTTTGATTGGAAATGGAGCTGCGGAACTTATAAATAATTTAAAACACGTGATAAAAGGAAAAGTAGCTGTTTTTATTCCCACTTTTAATGAGTACGTAAGATGTTTTTCAAATAATGAGATAATAAAAATAGATACATCAAAAAAAGATTATAAAATAGATAAAGAGTTAGCATTATCATGTTTAGATTTGACGGATTGTTTAGTTATAATTAATCCAGACAATCCAAGTGGAAATTTTATAAAATTTGAAGATCTGATAGAAATAATAGAGAAATATAATGATAAAAATAAGAAAATAATAATTGATGAATCTTTTGTTGATTTTAGTGATAGTTCTTTAAGGTATACGTTAATAGAAGATGAAATATTGGATAAGTATAAAAATTTAATCGTTATTAAAAGTATAAGTAAATCCTATGGTGTTCCTGGGTTAAGGTTAGGTGTGCTGGCATCTTCAGATAAATTAATTTTGCAAACAATAAAAAATAATATGCCGGTTTGGAACATTAATTCTTTTGCAGAATATTTTCTACAAATATTTGTTCCATTTAAGAAAGATTATGTTAGTTCTTGTGATAAAATAAGTGAATCTAGAGAGTTATTTATTAAAGAACTTAAAAAAATAAGTTTTTTAAAAGTTTATGGGTCACAAGCTAATTATGTAATGATTAAATTGAAAAATGCAAGTTCAAGCGATTTGACAAAATTCTTTTTAGAAAAATATAATATTTTAATAAAAGATTTATCAAATAAAGATGGTTTTAGAAACGATAATTTTATTAGGATAGCGGTAAAAAAGCCAGAAGAAAATATGATTATTATAGAAGCATTAAAACATTATGAAAGAATGGTAATTAAACATGAATAAAAAGTATAACATAATTTTTGCTAGTCATCCTGACTATTCTGGAAATGCAAAAGCTTTATATGAATACATGAAAAAAAATAAAAAATATAAAGACTATGGTTTATCATGGGTTGTATATGATGAGACAAATCTTAAATTATTAAAAAATAACGACGTAGATTGCGTTTTATATCATGGTGATAAATTTGAAAAAACATTTAAGAATGCTAATATTATATTTTTTACTCATGATGAGTTAATCGCTGAAAAAATGCCAGGACAAATATACATATATTTAAGCCATGGGTATTCGTGTAAAAAGTTTGGTTATTTATTAAATAAAAACAACTTAATAGAAGGTGACTTAAATTATTTGAACAAATTAAAAGAAAGTATAGATTATATAATATGTGCATCGGATTTGTGGAAGTTTATATATCAAGATGCTTTTGATATTCAAAGGGAAAGAATTTTGACACTTGGAACACCAAAAACGGATTATATATATTCTAAAAAGTCATATTCTAATTTAGAATTAATTTGTCAAAAAAACTTAAAAAAATATAATAAAATATTGTTATATCTACCTACTTTTAGGTCTGGTTTGGGCAGAAGTAAAGATGGTGAATTTACAAAAAACGTTTTAAACATTGAAAAATATGATGATAAAGTTTTAGATGATTATTTGAAAACAAATAACTATATTTTATTAATAAAATATCATCCGTATGAAAAAAATAAAGATGTAAAATATAAATCTGATAACATAATTTATTTAAGTGATGATTACATGACTAAAAACCTTATAACGTTAACAGAATTTATTTCGGCGGTAGATTTAATAATAGCTGACTATTCTTCTGCCCATGTGGATTTTTTAGTTCTAGATAAACCGGTTTGTTTTCTTAATAGAGATATTAAGCAGTATAAAACTAATCGAGGGATGATTTTAGATAGCACTGAGTTTTGGTTTCCAGGACCGTCGATTAAAAATTTTGATAACTTTAAGTATGAAATAAGCAAGTTATTAAATGATAAAACATATTATTCAACTCAAAGAAAATTATTTGTAGAGTTGACTTTTCAAAAGAATGTAAAAAACATTTCAAAGAACATTTGTAAATACTTATTTGAAAGTGACTTTGATATGTCTTCAAATAGTAAAAATATTTTAATGAATGATATTGATTTTAAATATAAAAAATTGCTAGCGGAAAATAATAATAAACAAAGACAAATCAATGCTTTAAAAAGTGAAATACAAGATTTAAAACAAAAATTGAACATGATTTTAAATTCTAAGGGATGGAAAATCATGGAAAAAATTCGTAAAATAATTAGGCGTTAAAAAGGTGAAAAATGAAAAATAATAATGAAATAAAACAATTAAATAGGATGCTTAACGCTGAGTGCCAAGAGTTGAAAAATATTAATAATAAAATAAAAAGTGATTCGGTAAAAAAACAATTGCAATTAGAAAATATGGTTAATGAACTTAAATTAAAAAATGAAAATTTAAATTCTATTATAAATAATTATAAAAGATATTTTTCATTGATAGATAAATTTAGAAATTCTATATTATATAAATTATTGAGGAAAATAAAAAATGGTAAAAAAAGTGAAAATTAATAAACCTAAAATAGCTTTGGTTGTAGATGTTAAAAACTGGGCTTTTTGGAATATAGCGACCATAGTTTCTGAAAAATTAGAAGATTATTATGATTTTGAAATAATATCAATGGATGTTATTGATGATGATATAGTTAAATTGTTATTTTATTTAAAAAACTTTGATTTGATTCATTTTTTTTGGAGGGGGCATTTAAGGTTAATAAGCAAAGAGTATCCTGGTATATATAATCTTGGTATTAGTTATGATGACTTCTATGATATGTATGTTAAAAATTTAAATATTACAACCTCTGTTTATGACCACTTGTTTTTAGATAGTCACGAAGCAATAAATGATATCTTTAGTAAATGTAAAAATTATACGGTATCATCTAATAAACTATATTATATATATAATTCGTTATCAATTGTTGATAAAAAGCCACAAATGGTTATAACTGATGGGGTTGATTTAAATTTATTTAAACCTATAAATAAACCAAAGAAAAGGGAAAAAATAGTTATAGGTTGGGTTGGAAATAGTAAATGGGCCCCAGAGTTAGAAGACTATAAAGGTTTTAATACGATTATAAAGCCAGTATTAGAGGACTTGCGAAAAGAAGGATACCCAATTGAAACATGTTTTGCCGATCGAAATGAAAAAATGATTCCCCACGATAAAATGCCAGAATATTATTCTAAAATAGATATTTTAATATGCGCTTCAAAATGCGAGGGAACCCCTAATCCTGTTTTGGAAGCTATGGCATGTGGGATAGCTATAGTATCAACTGACGTAGGAATTGTTTCAGACGCATTTGGAAAAAAACAAAAAGAATTTATTTTACCTAAAAGAAATAAAGAAGAATTAAAGAAAAAAATAATTAAACTTCTAGAAAACAGAAGCTTATTAAGAGAATTAAAAATGGAAAATTTAATTAGTATAAAAGACTGGGATTGGCAAAAAAAGTGTTTTGATTTTAAGAAATTTTTTGATAGTAATTTAAAAAATTAAGAAGAGGATTATTTATCCTTTTTCTTTTAAAATAAAAGTATCTATGTTATAATTAAATAGACAAAAGATTATAGAGGTGTATTTATGATAAAGGCAAAAGCAATATTTGGAAATTTCAAAAGATATTGGTTTTTAATGACTCAATTAATTTCACGTGATTTTAAAAAGAAGTATAAAAGATCAGTACTAGGTATATTATGGAGTCTTCTAAACCCAATACTTACAATGACTGTTATGGCAATTGTTTTTTCACAAATGTTTAGGTTTAAAGTTGAAGGAATTAATTATTTAGTATATTTGATGACTGGATTAATTATGTTTAATTACTTTTCTCAAGCATCAAACATGGCGATGACATCAGTTGTTGAAAATTTTACATTAATAAATAAAGTATATATTCCAAAGTATATTTTTCCTATTGCAAAATGTTTGTTTATAGGTATAGATTTTTTATTAACTTTAATACCATGGATAGGGATAATAGTTTTATCTCATTTTGGTTTAGGCGAGTATACCTGTCATTTTAATTGGTATTATTTACTTTTACCATATATATTTTTCTGCATGTTTTTATTTACTTTAGGAATAGGATTTTTTCTTTCTTGTATATCTGTTTTTTTAAGGGATATTTGGCACATATATGGAATTGTTTTAACACTATGGAATTATTTGACACCAGTATTTTATAGTATAGAGATACTACCTGCTAAATTACAATACTTAATGCACTATAATCCGATGTATCAGTTTTTAACCGCGGCAAGAAGCATAGTTTTATATGGTCAAAGGCCTTCGTTTACAACCCTTGGTATTTTAGGACTTATAGGAGTTGGTACCCTAGCTATAGGAGCTTTTGTTTTCAAGAAAAAACAAGATAAATTTATTTATTATGTGTAGGAGGTAAAAGGATGATAAGAATAGAAAACGTATCCATGAAATTTAATCTTGGTATAGAAAAAAATTTTTCTATGAAGCAAGCTTTTATCGATTTATTTAAAAAGAAAAATAAAAAAAATGAGGAATTTTGGGCTCTTAAAAATGTGTCTTTTAACGTTGATAAAGGTGAGGTTGTTGGGCTTATAGGTAGTAATGGTGCTGGAAAGTCGACCTTGTTAAAGATTGTATCAGGAGTTATGAAACCAACTTCTGGAAAGGTTGTCGTTAATGGTGTTATTTCGCCTATGATCGAGTTGGGAGCTGGATTTGATCCAGAACTTAACGCAAGAGAAAATATTTATTTAAATGGCGCGATATTAGGTTATTCAAAAAAACTTATTGATGAAAAATTTGATGAGATAGTTGATTTTTCTGAGTTAAGGGATTTTTTAGAAGTTCCTGTTAAGAATTTTTCATCAGGTATGACTGCTAAACTTGCTTTTTCAATTGCTACAATCGTAGACCCTGAAATTCTAATAGTAGATGAGATATTATCAGTTGGAGATATTAAGTTTCAAGAAAAAAGTAAAAAGAAAATGATGGAAATGATAAAAGGAGGAACTACCGTACTTTATGTTTCACATTCACTTGAATCAATAGAAAGCTTGTGTACCAAGGTCGTATGGCTTGAACATGGTAAGGTTGTTAAAGTTGGAGATACTAAGAAAATATGTGAGGCATATTATAACGAACAAATGAAGTAGGAGGATACATGAGCAAATATATTCATTATTGCTGGTTTGGAGATAAACCCATACCAAAATTGGCGGAAAAATGTATAAAAAGCTGGGAAAAGTTCTTGCCTGATTACAAAATAATTAAATGGTCGGAAGACAATGTTGACTTAAATGAATGCAAGTTTATTAAAGAAGCTTATGATAATAAAAAATGGGCTTTTGTTTCTGATTATGTCAGAACGAAAGCTTTAAATGAAATGGGTGGAATTTATTTTGATACTGACATGGAAGTAACTAAAGACATTTCGTTGCTTCTTAATAATGAAACTTTTTTAGGAGTTGAAGATACTGGTTTTGTTGCGGTCGGGGTATGGTATGAAAAACATGAAAATTCTTTTTTAACAACTGAATTATTAAAAAAGTATAAATCACTCAATGGTTTTGATGTGGATAAAATGAGTGAATTGAGTATACCAAAGTTAATTAGTGAAATTCTTAGCAACTATGGTTTTAAGAACGGTAGTAACGAAATTCAAGTGTTAAAAGATAATATATATATTTATCCAAGGGATTATTTTTATCCATATTCATATAATTGGGAAAATAACGTTTTTTCTGATAATACATGTATGATTCATTATTATGATGCAAGTTGGATACCATTAAAAGATAGGATAGAGATAAATTTAGTTAGAAAAATAGGGAAAAAAAGAACTTTTAAGTTATTAGAAACATACAGAAAAATAAAACATTATTTAAAAAAAATAGCTAAGTTTGTTTTGTTTCCAGTCGTATTATATAGAAGACATAAACAAAAATTAGCAATGATAAGTGAAGAGTATTTAATTAGGATTAACAATACAATAGACACTATTCAGAAAAGTAAGTCAAATTATATTGTAATATATAATAAAAAGTGGTTAGGCGTTACCTCGGCCACTATGGAATTATTTGATAATTTAATTGATTGTGGTGAAATTTATCGAAATAAAGACATTAAGAAAATAGCAAATGCCATAATTTCTTCAAAGTGTAATCAAGTTATATTTAGTTCCTTTGCCGTTGGTTGGAATAAATTAGCAATTTATTTAAAAAAGAAAAATAAAACCATAAAAATTAAAACATATTGGCATGGTAGTCATTCTCAAATATTAGACTCATATGGTTGGAATAGAAATATAGAAATTATTAACTTACATAAAAAGGGTATTATAGATGTAATGGCAACATGTAAAGAAAGCTTACTTAATTTTTATAAAAAAGAAGGGTATAATGGTTATTTTTTGACGAATAAAGTTTCTGTTGACGTGGTGCCCGAAAAAAAGCGTAATTCTAAAAATATTAAAATAGGACTTTACGCAGCAAAGTGTGATGACTGGAGAAAAAATATGTATACTCAGATGGCTGCTGTTTCTTTGATAAAAGGTGCTATCATTGACATGGTCCCATTAAATGACTCGGCCAAAGATTTTGCTAGGGTTTTAGGGTTGAAAATAGAGGGGTTAGAAAAATCATTAACTAGAGAAGATCTATTAAAAAGAATGTCTAAAAATGATATTAATTTATACGTAACATATTCTGAGTGTGCTCCAATGCTACCTTTAGAAAGTATGGAAATGGGTGTGGTTTGCATAACAGGAAATAATCATCATTACTTTGCCCGTGATGAAATAGAAAAATATGTGGTTGTAAACAATGAGGAAGATGTAGAAGAAATAAAAGAAAAGATTGGGATTGCTTTGAAAAACAAAAAAAAGATAATAAATTTATATAATAAAGTTAGTGATAAAAATAGATTAGAAGCTCAAAAGAGGGTTAACAATTTTTTGAAAAAGTAGGTGTTTAAATGTTAAATAATAATTATATTTATAATGAAAAATATATTGTAATCGTACCTAATATGAGTGTTGATTATTTGGAAGGTATAAAATTTTCATTTGGTAATACTATTTTATTTGATAATTCTAAAGATACTAATTATATTATAAATTTTATTAATAAAAGTAATTTTAATCAAGTTATTTTTATAGATTATCAATTGGAGTATCACGATATTATAAAAGGAATAAAAGGTAATCATGATATAAAAATAATTTTTACTGGTGCTATGGGGGCTTTTTCTAATTCATTTACATACTCTATTTTTAAAGGAATTTTGGATATGTATGAAAAATACGATATTGATAAAATTGGGTTTTTAGATAAAAATCTTTATAAAGTTATGAAAGAAAAGAAGTACAAATGTACTAATGTTATATTAGATGTTCCGGTTTTACCAATAAATGATGATTTTAATGGTAATGAAATAGGAATTCTTAATAATCAAGAAAATCCTAGACATAGTTTTTATAACTCTTTAAGTGCACTTAAATTTAAAAATTATGTTGCCTCAATTTTTAATGTGAGTAAAGAAACAAAAAGATTTTTGAAATTATTTGATATTAAATATAAAAAAGTTAAAGACGAAGATGGTTTATTTAAACGAAATTTAGTCAATTTATACATTAATTTTACTGATAATAATAATTTAGTATTTATAAAAAGTATGGATTATAAAGTACCATGTATATTAGGAAATAACGAATTGTTAAAAGATGATGAACTTTTAAATTCTATGTTGACCGTTAAAAGTGATGACAATGTTAATGAAATAGCCGAAAAAATAGAAATTGTTAAGAAAAATAGAAGACAAATTTTTAAAGAGTATAAAACTTTTAGAAAAAATTATTCTAAGTTATCTAAGGATTCTGTAAATGAATTTTTAGGCTTAAAATCAAAAAAAGAGAACGTTAAAAAACAAGAATCAGAATTATTATTATCAATAATAGTTCCCGTATATAATACGAGTGAATATTTAAAAGCTTCTCTAACTTCAATAATAAAAGCAATTCCCAACGAAATAAAGAAAAAAACTGAAATTTTAGTAATTAATGATGGTTCAAGTGATGATTCAGAAGAAATAATTATAAAATATAAGAAAAAATATCCAAATTTAATTAATTACATAAAGCAAAAAAATCATGGCTTAGGTAACGTTAGAAACGTGGGATTAAAGCTTGCTAAGGGAAAGTATATTGCATCTATTGACTCTGATGATACTATAAATGCTAAATTTTTCAAAGAATTTATTAATGCTGCAAAAGATGATGTTGATGTAATAATGTGTGACTGGCTTTCCATTACGAATGATGTTAAGTTTGAAACTTCAGCGATAGAATGGATATTTAAAGATATAAATATGTACGAAGGTATTTTATATACTACAATCATGCCATCATCTTGCAATAAAATAATAAAAAAAAGTTTGTATGATGAGCTTAAGATAAAATTTATAGAAGATAAATATGAAGATTTGAGTACCAATCCATTTATTATGCTTGTTGCTAAAACTATTAAATATATCAATAAACCGTATTATGAATATTACATTAGAAGTAATTCAATAATGAGAAGTTCGGCTGGATATAGCATGATTGACGTTATAAAAAAAGTGGATGAAAGATTAAATAAATATATAAATTATGTTAACGTTGATATAGATAAATTTAAATTCTATACATATTCGTGGAGAATAGAAGAATTTATATTAAATCAATTATATGATATTAATGATTATGAGTTAAAAGATTTTATTGGTTATGTTTATGATAATCTTTATGATGTAATAGTTGGAGTTTTTAAAAATAACTATTACTTAAACATGCTAAATAATATATCATCTTCTAAATCAAAATATATAATGGAAAGAAATAAGGCTTTTACGGATAAAAAATTGTTTAAATTTATTAGCAGCATGAGAAAGTCAAAACAATACTACAGATTAAATGCACCTATTATTTATTTTGGAGAAAATATAAATAATAAGTAGGAGGTATAAGTATGATTGAAAAAATTAGAAAAAATGTAAATCTAAAGTTGGTATTTTTTATATTAATTCTTACAATTTTTTTGGGAATTATATTTTTTAGTTCATCATTAATAGTAACTTCAGATGGTTCTTGGTATTACTGGTACACGGGAATATTAGATGGAGAATTACCATTTTCACAATGGTCAATTACAAGAGGACCTACCTTTCCAATTATAATATGGATATTTAAACATTTGTTTGGGACGAATGATTTTGGAGTATTAATAGGTTTCTTTATTTTTTATCTAATGATAATTACTTTTGCAGCATTAATTTTGCATAAAGTTTTAAAAGAATATAATAATAAATCTAGTAATTTAATTTATTGGTTTTTATTTATTGTACTAATAGCATTAAATCCGCTTATAATTGGATATTCTCATACTTTATTAACTGAGGCGGTAGCTCCTGCTATGATCTTATTGACTACGTATTTTGCTTATTTATGGAAAGAAGTTTCTTGGATTAAAAATAAAAAAAAGTCAATTTTTTATACTTTAATATTTTCTTTAATATTGATTTTTATGTGGTTTTTAAAACAACCTTACGCGGCAATAATTATATTTATAATTGGAATAAGTGCTGTTTTATCAGCCATTTATAAAAAGAGTATAAAAATATTAGTAGAAAAAGTTATAATGATATTTGTAGCGTGTATTATACTTGTAATTTCAATTGTAGGTTGGAATGAAATTTTAAAACATAACGGCGTCGATACAGAAGGGAAAAATAGTACAAATGGCTTTTTGTCCAGAGGGATAATTTCTGGAATAAGTTCATATTATATTGAAATTCCAAGTCAAACATTCTGCGATATTAATTATATAAACAATACAAAATTATCAAAAAACGAAAAAGAAAAAATAAATAAATTGGCTACTTCTGCTGATAATTGGTGTAATCGTATCAAGCTATATGCTGTTTATGAACAAAATGGAAGCACACTTAAAAATTCAGTTATAATTACAGATGAAAATGGTTTATCAACCTTAGATAGTTTAGAGTTTTTAATTTTAAATACATTTGAAAATCCAAAATATACAATTTTGGCATATGCTAAAAACTATTTGAGTACGATTAATTTATATCCAGTTAGAGTAACTAATAATAATTATATAGCTACTACTGGTCCAGGGACTGTAATTATAAATGAAAACATGGTTAATGGGTTGGCTACTTATTATGATGATGATAGATGTTGGTGGGAAAAACCTATGTATAGGAATAATCCTAAAATCTTAAATGCTAAGGATGTTAGTTATATGTCAAACTTTTGTTCTAACACTAAAGAAAATACTTTTGTAACTAATATAGTTAAGAAAATAAACCCATTTTATTTGGAGCTTTTTAAAATTACTATGTTATTAGTCGCACCATTATCTATTGTTATGTTTATTATGTTTTTAAAAGATAAAAACAATGTTAAATATTTTATTACTACAATATTATTTGGTTCTTCATTTTTACACGTTTTATTTCATGCAAGTTTAGGGGCAATAATTGATCGTTATGCTTATGCTGCTTTTCCATCAGCTATTTTAGGAATTATAATATTGCTAATCCCTAAAAATAGAAGTAATTCTTTAATTAATGAAAATTTAAACAAAGATTTTAAAAAGAAGAAAGTTACTGAGAAAAACTCAATATTTGTTATACCAGCTTATAATGAGTCAAAACACATTGAGAAAGTAATAAAAGACATTAGAAAAAACATGCCTAGTTCTGACATTGTTGTTACAAATGATTATTCTAAAGATAATACAAAAGAGATTGTTGAAAGTTTGGGTTTTCCTTGTCTTAACGTTCCTTTTAACATGGGGTACGCAATGGCAGTTCAAACAGGAATTAAGTATGCTTATGAAAATAATTATGATTATGTGATTCAGTTTGATGCTGATGGGCAGCATTTATCTAGTGAAGTTAAGAAGTTGTTTAAAAAGATGAAGGAAACAGATGCTAATGTGGTTATAGGTTCTAGGTTTTTAGAAAAAACTGGTTATAAACATCCTTTCTTTAGAAGGGTTGGAACAAAAATGTTTTCAGTTATAATAAAATTGTTTTGTAAAAAGAAAATAACTGATCCAACTTCAGGTTTTCAACTTTTGGATAGAAATGTTATAAAACGTTATTCACAAATGGGAAAATATCCTGAATTTCCAGATGCTAACTTAATAATTGAAATGTTAATGGAGGGCTATAAAATAGAAGAAGTATCAGTAAAGATGAA